>MUGE01000015.1:0-12410 GCA_002900545.1 Thermoplasmata archaeon M11B2D
GTCATCGAAGTTCTGGAGAAAATCGGCATCTATTCTGATATCGAACGGGCAGCAAACGGAAGGCATATACGAGCAGGCAAGGGAAAAATGCGAGGGCGAAAATACCGTCAACCGACATCGATACTAATTGTAGCGACAAAAGAGGGGATAGAAAAAAGTTCCCAGAATCTTAGCGGTGTTGATATAACAAAACCACATCACCTTAATATTGAACACCTCGCACCAGGCGGAATCGCCGGCAGACTTACCGTTTTTACCAAATCCGCGTTAGCAAAGATAGGAGGCGCGAAATAATGACGATGGACCCGTATTCAATCATACTCTATCCATTTGTGACGGAAAAATCAATGGGTCACATGGAGAAAGACAATGCATTAGAGTTTATGGTCAAAAGAACCGCCAATAAAGCGCTTATTAAAAAAGCAGTTGAAAAGATGTTTTCCGTGAAAGTAAAATCAGTAAACACGCGGATAACACCGAAAGGAAAACACGCGACCGTCGTCTTCATGCCTGAATACAAGGCAGAGGATCTCGGGATGCGCATAGGAGTGTTCTAAAGAGGTGAACCATGGGAAAGAACCTTATCCAACAACGCCGAGGACGAGTCCGAGGTCGCTATAACGTCCCGTCACATAAATATCGAGGAAATATTCACTATACCAACAAGAGAAACACAAAAGGGGTTGTTGAAGGACTCATTCATGACCCTGGTCGTAGTGCTCCTGTTGCGGAAGTACGAATGGAAGACAATAAAAAAGTACTGATGATAGCAACCGAGGGAACCTCCGTTGGTCATGAAGTGAAATTCACGGCAAGTAAAGCAGACTGTGAGCTTGGAAACATCATGCCGCTTGGTACTATCCCTGAAGGGTATCCTATTTACAACATTGAAATTACACCAGGGGACGGTGGGAAAATGGTACGAGCCGGTGGCAGTGGAGCGTATGTGATTTCTCATGACGCGAAAAAAACAATCATTCGACTCCCTTCTGGTCAATTCAAATCATTAGATTCATTATGTCGAGCAACAATTGGAATCGCGGCCGGTGGTGGACGGCAGGAAAAACCGTTTATGAAAGCCGGTAAAAAATGGCATGCACAACGAGGAAAAGGAAGAAATTATCCGGTTGTTCGCGGTGTTGCGATGAACCCTGTGGACCATCCTCACGGCGGGGGAAGCCATCAACATATTGGTAAACCAAGCTGTGTCCCACGTGGTGCACCACCGGGTAGGAAAGTTGGGAATCTTTCTGCCCGAAGGACTGGAAGAAGGTAATAGCTATGGCGCAAATTAAATTTGGATCAGCAGCGAAAAGCAGACGGAAAAGAGAGAGGAAAAAAGTCGAGATTCGGAAAAAGGAGTTCCAATACCGAGGGAAGACCTTGGAGGAGCTTCAAAAACTCTCCCTTGAGGAATTATTACCGCTGCTTACTGCACGTTGTCGAAGGACCTTAAAAAAAGGATTGTCTAAAGATGAGAACAAACTCATGGACGATATCAAGAATGCAAAACAAGGGGATTTAATACGGACGCACTGCAGAAACATGATCATCTTGCCAAATTTCGTTGGTCATAACATCCTTATCCATAACGGAAAAGAGTTTGAACGAGTGAACATACAGCCTCAGATGATAGGACATTATCTGGGAGAGTTTGCGTTAACCCGTAAAAAAGTAAAACATACCGGCCCTGGTGTTGGAGCTACCAGAGGGTCTAAATTCATGCCATTGAAGTGATGAGCCATGCCGAAATATTCAGCTGAGAAAGACGTGGAAAGAAGCGCACGAGCCTATGGATACGAACTTCATTGTTCGCAAAAAGACTCAATGAACCTTGCCCGTGCATTGCGAGGGATGACTGTTGAAGAGGCGAAGAAGTATCTCGAAGAAATCATCGCTTTGAAACGACCGCTTCCTGCGGTGTACCATAACAAAAAACGACTGCATCAAAAAGGGATAGGCCCTGGGAGCTTCCCCGAGAAAGCAGCCCGGTACATGCTTAAAGTCGTAAAAAACGCGGAGAACAACGCGGAATACAAAGGCTTTGATGTTGATAAGATGAAAATCGTTCATATCTCCGCATATCAAGGACGGATCATCCGGGGTGTCATGCCACGTGCTCATGGCAGGGCAACCGATAAAAATGAAACGACGACCGACGTCGAACTTATTCTTGAAGAGGTAGAATAATGGCAAATGAACGCAAGTTTATCAGGGAGAACGCCAAGCGATCGTTAATCAAAAAGTTTCTGGTAAAAGAGATCGAAGGTGCTGGTTTTGGTGGCATGAACATCCAACGGACCCCGATTGGCACCAGAGTCAATATTCTCGTCGAACGACCAGGCATGGTGATTGGAAAGAGCGGGTCAAAGATAAAAGAACTGACTGATTCCATTCGAACGAAATTCGATGTTGATAACCCCCAGATTGAAATACAGGAAGCAGGGTCAAGCGCATCCCTGAACGCCCAAATCATGGCAGAGAAACTTGCTGAGGCACTCGAGCGAGGCTGGCACTTCAGACGTGCAGGGCATTCGACGGTACGACGAATCATGCAATCAGGTGCGAAAGGCTGCCAGGTGATTCTTGCAGGGAAATTAACCGGGGAACGACATCGAACAGAGAAATTCACTGAAGGACACGTTAAATATTGTGGCGAAACCGCAAAAGACGTCATGGATGTCGGCTACGCGGTCGCGAAGCTAAAACCAGGTGTCCTTGGGGTGAAAGTACGAATCATGAAACAAAATTCAAAACTTCCTGATGAAATCTCCTATAAGCTTGCTGTCAAAGAGGAAGTAAAACCAGAGGTAAAAGTCGAGGCTAAACCCCAGGAGATAAAATCCGAGAAAAAAACAGATATTAAGCATATCACCCAGATTCCGGGGATTGGACCTTCTGTGGTAAAAAAATTGGAAAAAGCGAAGATCACCTCCCTTGAAGAGCTCTATGCCATGAACCTTGATGACCTGATGGCCATTGAGGGAATAGGCAATAAGACTGCTGAGTTGATCGTGAAAAACATTCGAAAGTTACTTGAAGAGGGCACGAAAAATGGCTTTGAAAGTTAAAGAAATCAGACAAATGACTCCTGAAGAACGGAGTGGAAAACTAAAAGAGTTGAAAGAAGAACTCATGCATGAACGAGGAGTATCTGCCATGGGGGGGTCATCGCCATCCCCTGGAAAAATCAGGCAGATACGACAGTCCATCGCAAGGATTCTTACGATCATGCAAGAGCAAGGAGAACACAAATGAGTGACATATGCCCAAAATGTGGCCTCCCAAAGGAGATCTGTGTTTGTGAAGAAATCGCACGAGAACAACAAAGTATCACCATCGCAGTCGACAAGAGACGGTATGGGAAGACGATGACGGTCGTCGACGGTCTAAATCCCCATGACCTTGACATGAACGCATTGGTCAGTAGCCTTAAATCGATTTGTGCATGCGGCGGAACCATCAAAGAGGGCAGAATCGAACTGCAGGGAGACCATCGAACGCGGGTAAAAGAAGCATTGGAAAAACTCGGATTCACTGTTGATGTGATCTAGACTTCCATCTGACGCATCTGATGCGTCGAGGAAGGGATTTGCATGGAGTCTGAACCGATCACCAGCGATGAACTCATCGGAAGAACCGTCACCATCATCGACTGCACCGACCCATCCTGGGTGAATCAAAAAGGGCTCATCATCGATGAGACAAAGCATACCTTCCTCATCGAAATACAAAACAAATACAAACGAATCGCAAAGCAAACCGCAACGTTTGCATTCGACTATCATGGTAAAAAAACCATCGTGAACGGATCACGATTGATGTATCGATCTGAAGAAAGAATAAAAAAAACAAGGTGAAGACGTTGGCAGAAGAAAAGCACGTACGCAACATAGGATTGAATGTCAAACCACCCAGCAGCAGCTGTACCGATAAGGATTGCCCGTTTCATGGGGCGCTCTCGGTGCGTGGATTAGTGCTTATGGGAACCGTGGTTTCAACCAAAAGGCAAGGCACCATCGCTGTACAACGAGAGTTCATGCATTATGTCAAGAAATACGAGCGGTACGAAAAACGAACCTCAACATATCATGCCCATTGTCCACCCTGTATGGTCCTGAAATCAGGCGATACCGTCCGCATTGCAGAATGTCGACCTCTGAGTAAAACTGTGTCGTTCGTCGCAATCGAAAAACTGTAGAATTGGTGAGCAGAAATGAAAGGAATAGCAGGTAGAATGACGCGAGGGCTGCCAATAGGCGCCCGTTTAACGTGCATCGATAACACTGGTGCAAAAGTTGTACAAATCATCATGACAGTCAAGATTAAAGGGATCCATCGTCGAACCCCAACTGCTGGCGTTGGCGATATGGTCATTGTCAGTGTTAAAAAAGGAGCGACGGAGATGAAACGGCAGATTTTAAAAGCAGTCATCGTCCGTCAGAGACGACCGTTCCGACGCCCTGACGGCATCATGGTCCAATTTGAGGATAACGCGGCAGTATTGATCACCGATACCGGAGAAACAAAAGGAACGATGATAAAAGGTCCTGTTGCAATAGAAGCCGCAGAACGATGGCCAAAGATAGCTGCCTTAGCAGCAACAATCCTGTAAAGTGAGTGATATGACATCAATAAAACCAAGAAAACAACGATACATGCTCTATAATGCACCTCTGCATAAAAAGAGGAAATGGATTTCTTCGCACCTCGCAGAGAACCTTCTGTTAAAGTATGATCGGAGAAGTCTGCCGGTTGTAAAGGGAGACACCGTCAAGATCATGCGAGGGAGTTTCCGGGGACACGAGGATAAAATCGTCAAGGTAAACGTACGGGACCAAACCGTGGAAATCGAAGGAGTCACAATCACGACTGCAAAGGGAACCAAGATAGCTAAACCGATCCATGCAAGTACCGTGCTTATCACAAAACTCAATGTCACGGACAAATGGCGACGGCAGAAACTGCAAAGCGGGCTTTCAGAAACCGCAAAGAAAGAAATAGAAAAGGAAGCAGAGGAACAACTCAAGGTCATGGAAGAAGAGAAGGAAGCAGCCAAAGTTGAAGAAAAACTCAAAGAAGAAGCAACAGAGCCTTCTCCAGAAGAAGCGATACAAGAGACCGGAGAAGAAGAACCCATCGAACCAGAAGAGGAAACAATAGAAGAGCCCCTAGAAAAGAAAACCGAGGAGCCGGCGAAAAAGAAACCGACCGCAAAAAAATCTCCCTCGAAAAAAACAGTGAAAAAAGAGAAAGAAGAAGGTGAACCATGAGCAAACACCTGAAACGACTCGCAGCACCACGGGTACTTCGGGTCCATAGAAAAGAGCGGGCATTAACAATCCGTGCCGCACCAGGACCACATCCATTTGAACACGCCATCCCCCTTGGACTGGTTGTACGAGAGTACCTCGGTTTATGCGACACGTACAAAGAAGCGCGAAAAATCGTTTCCAATGGGGACATCCTTGTCGACGGGGTGAAACGAAAGAACTTCAAGTTTCCCTGCGGTCTGATGGATGTCATCTCCATTCCTAAAATGCGCAAGGATGTCCGCATCCTTTACGACAGAAATGGAAAACTCACTCTTGTTCCCATCTCCGAAAGCGATGCAGAATGGAAACTGTATCGTATCCAAAATAAGACGATACTGAAAGGAAAAAAAATACAGCTCAATCTGCATGACGGAAAAAATAAGCTTGTGGAGAAGGACGAGTACAAAACAGGAGACGTCCTTAAAATTTCATTTAAGGAAAACAAAATCGATGACGTCTATAAATTTGACAAAGGAACGATATCAATGATTATCGGTGGAACACATGTCGGGGAAATCGCAAGCATCGAAGAGATTCAAGTTGTTGCATCATCTAAACCAAACCTGGTGAATTTGAAGGGAGAAAAAGAATTTTCGACTGTTGCAGAGTATGTGTTCCCGATAGGGAAAAACAAACCTGCCATCACAATTCCTGAGGTGACAATGTAATGAGCGCAAAGAAACAGACAGGGAAAACCCATAAAACCACTGCACATGCAAAAAAATCCCCTACAAAGAGAAAAGAAGGGAACCAGCCTCTCAAGCCCCATATCGCAAAGGTGACGGTGAACATCGGTGTCGGTGAAGCAGGTGAGAAGCTCAAGAAAGCCGAATCGGTTTTAGAAGGTGTTACAAAACAGAAGGCAGTACAAACCCTCTCGAAAACAACCAACAAAGACTGGGGGCTGCGAAAATTTATGCCAATTGGTTGCAAAGTGACGTTACGGAAGAAAGCAGCAGAGACATTTCTGATAAATGCGTTAAAAATCCGGGAGAATAGAATCGCAGAATACACCTTTGACAACCAAGGGAATTTTTCATTCGGAGTTCCCGATCATACCCTCTTCGAGGGGCAGAAATATGATCCAAGTGTCGGTATCTTTGGGATGGATATCTGTGTGACTGTGGAAAAACCTGGGTATCGGATTAAACATCGACGGATCGATAAACGGAAAATCCCGCAACGTCATGGGGTAACCAAAGAAGAAACCATGAAATTTATCACTGAGAAATTCAACGTAGAGGTCGTAGAATGAGAATTAAGGAGCGTAAGAAAATATATGGCAGGAGAACAGGGTGTGAACAATGCGGCAGAAAACGTGGGCTCATCCGACGCTATGGACTACACCTCTGTAGGCAATGCTTCCGGGACAAGGCAGAAGAAATGGGGTTTAAAAAATACGATTAGAGGGTGTTGAAGAGTATGTTAAACGATCCATTGGCAGATGCATTATCAATCATTAAAAACGCAGAGATGAGAGGAATCCATCGATGCATTATCCGTCCCTCATCAAAACTCATTGGCGGGGTCCTCACTCTCTTAAAAGAGAAGGGATATCTCGGTAACTTTGAGTTTGTCGAGGACGGAAAAACAGGGATCTATCAGGTTGAGCTGCGCGGGAGCATCAATAACTGTGGTGTCATTAAGCCCCGCTATCCCATCAAAGTAAACGAGATGGATAAATGGGAAGCCCGGTATCTTCCTGCACGTGATTTCGGATTACTCATCCTGACCACCACCGATGGTATCATCGCTCATGATGAAGCACGAAAGAAAGGCATCGGAGGAAAGCTCCTCGCGTATGTGTATTAAAGAGGCGGATCCATGGAAAAGAAAGCGACTATAAAAGAAGAACTTACAATCCCTGAAGGTGTCCAAATCACCATCGAGGGAAAAACCGTTCACGTGAAAGGCCCAAAAGGCACCGTATCAAAGATGCTTTCGCATCCGAAATTACTCATAAAAGTAGAAGGGAAGGTTGTTCAGATTACCTCCGTGCAGCCTCCCCGGCGTAAAGAAAAAGCGTTGATGGGGACGTTTAAAGCGCACATCCGAAACATGATTACAGGGGTTACAAAGGGATACGAATGCAAGATGAAAACCGTGTTTTCCCATTTTCCGATAAAGAACAGTGTGGAAGGCAATCACCTCGTTATCCAAAACTTCCTTGGAGAACGATTTCCCCGACGGGCGGAGATTGTAAAAGATGTCAAAGTCGAGGTAAAAGGAGATCAGATTATTCTTACTGCCGTTGACAAAGACAAAGTTGGGCAAACCGCAGCTAATATTGAACGGGCGACCAAAGTAAAAAATAGAGATATCCGGGTCTTTCAAGATGGCATCTACATTGTGAAAAGAGGGTAACATATGACAAAAGAAGAGGTTCTAAAGGAGTTTGAATCGTTAAAAGGTATTGGTAAAGTAAAGGCAAAACTCCTGTATGACAACGGATTTGATTCTCTGGATGCATTAAAAAAGGCAAAAGTGAAGGATCTGACAAAACTGAAAGGAATCACAGAGAAGAACGCAAAGGAAATCCTTGACCAGGCGAAAGAAAAAACAAAAAAAACAGTCGAGAAAAAAGACCAGGAGAAACTGCAGGGTAAAAAAGAGGATGCTGTTGAGATCATCGAACAACAAAAAGGCGCGTACCGCTCAAAGATAAAACCCCGCCTCAATGAAAAAGAGAAAGAGCAGTTGGCGATCCGACGGCAGATAAAGAAACGGACCCCGTATTTCCTCAGAGATGAAGGGTTCCGGTACAAGCGTATCCCGAAGAACTGGAGACGACCCTCAGGGATTACCTCAAAGCTGCGCATCAACCTGAAGTATCGCCCAAGCAAAGTGCGCGTTGGGTTTCGTTCACCAACGCTCGTCCGTGGGTTGCATTCATCTGGTTTTGAGGAAGTGATGGTTCACACTGTCAAGGAACTTGAGAAGGTTGATCCAAAGAAGCAAGCGGTACGTATCGGCGGTACCGTGGGGACAAAGAAACGTCTTGAGATCGCGAAACGAGCCGATGAATTGGACATCCGGGTTTTAAACATGAGGGAGTAACTATGACAGATTTACGCAATCAACGGAGAATGGCTGCAGCAATCATGAAATGCGGTACGACGAAAGTCTGGATGGACCCTGATAGACTTGAGGAGATCGCAAAGGCAGTCACACGAAATGATGTGTTGATCCTCGTGAAAGGCGGTGCCATTAAAAGTCTGCAGAAACAAGGGAATTCCCGTGGGCGTCATACGCATCTGCTCAATCAACGCAGGAAAGGCCGACGCACCGGACAAGGGTCTCGTAAGGGACCCAAATATGCACGTCTGCCGAAAAAGGAACGGTGGATACGGACCATCCGTCCAATCAGAACGTATCTGAGGCAACTGCGAGATGAAACAAAAATCGATGCGCATACCTACCGGATGTACTACCGGAAGGCAAAAGGTGGCGTCTTCCGAAGCAAGCAGCATCTGAAATCACATTTGATCGCTGATAATATCATCAAGGAGGAAACATAATGAAAACAGGACCTCGGTACCATGTCAAGCCACGAAGACATCGTGAACGGAAAACCGATTATCATTTACGGCTGAAATTACTGCGTAGTAAGAAACCACGCATCGTCGTCAGAAAGTCGCTTCGGGCGATCCGTGTCCAGTTCGTCGAGTACAGCGCGCAAGGGGATAAGGTACTCGCATCCGCGCTTTCCAACGAACTTGCGAAAGAATATGGATGGAAATACTCTGTGTCAAACACACCTGCCGCGTACCTTACCGGGTTTCTTGCAGGGAAACGGGCAAAGCAAAAAGGGATTGAACAGGGTGTTTTGGATATTGGCCTATACCGTCCAACCGTTGGGAGTACCTTGTTTGCATCATTAAAAGGTGTACTTGATGCAGGTATTACCTGCCCCCATGACGTGCGGATGCTACCGAAAGAAGAACGAATCTATGGGGTGCATCTTCATAAAGACATCAAACCGCTTGTTAGCGATATCAAATCAAAGATGAACGCAGGGAAGGAGGAGTAACCATGGCAGAACGAGAACGTAGAAACGCACCAAAAGGACGACGCAGACAGTTCGATGAGGCGGCCGCTCCGGTTCTTTGGACGCCAAAAACCAGACTTGGGAAAATGGTGAAAAGCGGGGAGATCACTACCATGAGTGATGCCTTAAAATCTGGGCTTCCATTGCGGGAGCCAGAGATTGTCGATCTGCTATTACCCACCGTCGAAGATGAGGTTATTGATGTGAAAATGGTGCAACGGATGACTGACTCAGGACGACGGGTGAAATTCGTCATTACGGTGGCAGTAGGCAACAAAGATGGTTTTGTTGGTCTAGGCCAGGCTAAGGGAAAAGAAGTCGGGTTAAGCATTAAGAGAGCTATTGAGAACGCGAAGATGAACATGATTGAGATACGACGCGGGTGCGGATCCTGGGAATGTGGGTGTCGAACCCCGCATACAATCCCGTTTCTGGTGACCGGGAAAAGCGGCTCTGTGGAGGTCACCTTCAAACCAGCACCTCGTGGCATTGGGCTTGCGACTGGTGATGTTGCAAAGAAGATCCTCCGCTTGGCAGGGGTAAGCGACTGCTGGGCGTTTACCGAGGGGAAAACCAAGACGGTTGTGAACTACGCAAAAGGAGTCTATGACGCCTTGAAAAAGAACGCAGAGACACGGATAAACAGCACTGAAATGAGCAAACTTGGGATTGTGCAGGGGAGCATCGGGATGCCGATACATGAAGAACAAGCCGCCCCAGTTAAAACGGAGGAGTGAATCCATGGTGTACGCAGT
This sequence comes from Thermoplasmata archaeon M11B2D, assembly GCA_002900545.1. Classification (GTDB taxonomy): domain Archaea; phylum Thermoplasmatota; class E2; order DHVEG-1; family DHVEG-1; genus SM1-50. The sequence goes on from MUGE01000015.1 coordinate 10,119, forward strand.
TATTAGGATAAGAGGTACCGTGAACGTGAAACCAGATATCAAGAAAACGATGGAGCTGCTGCGGTTGACGCATGCGAATCGTTGTGTGCTTCTTGAGGAAAACGATGTCTATAAAGGGATGCTTCAGATGGTGAAGGACTATACCACGTGGGGTGAGATTAACAAAGAGACGCTGTCAAAGCTTCTTTCCATGAGAGGAAAACGTAGTGGTGAGAAACCCCTAACAGAGGAGTATCTGAAAAAAGCGACATCGTATGATAGTTTTGAGAAACTCTCAGAAGCTATTCTGGACAAGAAGGTCAGCTATAAAGAGATCCCTGAGATAAAGCCGTACTTCCGGCTCAACCCCCCTAAGAAAGGGCATCGGACCGTGAAACGAGCGTTTGTCAATAAAGGCTCCCTTGGGTACAGAAAGGAAAATATCAATACTCTCATCGAACGGATGTTATAAGGACGCTAGAAAATTCCAAAAGTTTATTATAGGGTTCTTTTTATTGGGTCATTTGCGAGAAAGAGGGTGTTTAAAAGATGGAGGAAGTTCTCTACAATATAGAAATTCATAGGAATGAGGGAAATTATATGGGGAAGATTTATTCTGATATTGATGGAGTAAAGGAGTTTGAAAACAACAGAATAGACCGTTTGCTCCGTGATATCATCGTTGATATGCAGCTTGCGCTGGATGACGAGTTTTCCACGAGAATGACCACGGTTGATCTGACTGAGTTCCCCGACGAGGTCAAATAAAACCGACTTCACGGTGTACACCTGCTGCTTCTCCCTTTAAGACAGGGTGTCTGCAAGGGCAATATTTTTAAAGGTTTCTGTTATTTGGGCTTCTACCTACCTGATACTTCGGAGGAAGACTGTGACATATACTCGCTTTGAAAAAGCTCGCATCATTGGCGCACGAGCCTTACAACTGTCCATGGGGGCTCCCTCGATCTTGGCGGATATCCCAAGGGACATGATCGACCCTGTTGAAATCGCGATGCTTGAGTATGACGAGGGTGCCATTCCGATCACCGTAAGGCAAAAGGAGATTAAAACAAAGAACTGAGGAATAGCCATGGCTGAAGAAAAGCAAACAACAGAACCAGAACCAACGATGATGGTATCCGAGGAGACCTATATGACGTCCGGTGTTCATATTGGGACCAGACAGAAAACCGCGGACATCAAGGAGTTCATCTATAAGGTGCGGAACGATGGGTTGTATATCATCGACGTGAAAAAAACAGATGAGCGGATTAAGGCGTCTGCGAAGTTTCTTTCGAAATATGATCCTGCGAAGGTCCTGGCGGTCTCCGTACGGCAGTACGGGCAAAAACCAGTCAGGAAACTTGGGGAAACAACAGGTATTTCGGTGCTGGACGGACGGTTCCAGCCAGGCACCTTGACAAACCCAAATGCAAAAACCTTCCTTGAACCAGAGATTATCGTGCTCACGGACCCTCTCGCTGACGTTCAGGCGCTGCATGAGGCAAAAAACATCGGGATCCCTGTGCTTGCGCTGTGTGATACAAACAATGAAACCAAATACATTGATTATGTGATTCCGACGAACAACAAAGGTCGCCGTGCGCTTGCGTTGATTTACTGGCTTCTTGCCAGGGCGATTCTGCGGGAGCAGGGAAAAATTCAGTCTGATGAAGAATTCAAGGCGACCGTGGAAGATTTCGAAGCGGAGATTTAAAAGAGTTTTTTGAAGATGCTGTCTACCCGAAAACAGCGTAAAGGAGATGCCTTTGGAAGAAAAAATCAATGAGAACATCATCCTTATCGGCACCGCACATATCTCTGAGGAGAGTGTCAGTGAGGTCCGCAGGGCTATCGAGACGCATCAGCCGGCTATCGTCGCTGTGGAGCTCTGCCAGCGTCGTTTTGAGTCGATTACAAAGAAGGACAAATGGGAGAACACCCCGGTCACCGCGCTGATAAAGTCCAACAACGCGTATTTTATGCTTGCACAGACGTTCCTTTCCTCCATCCAGCGCAGACTTGGGCAGGAGTACGGCGTTGAGCCTGGCTCTGAGATGATTGCAGCGATGCAGGAAGCGGAGATTTAAAAGAGTTTTTTGAAGATGCTGTCTACCCGAAAACAGCGTAAAGGAGATGCCTTTGGAAGAAAAAATCACTGAGAACATCATCCTTATCGGCACCGCACATATCTCTGAGGAGAGCGTCAGTGAGGTCCGCAGGGCTATCGAGACGCATCAGCCAGCTATCGTCGCTGTGGAGCTCTGCCAGCGTCGTTTTGAGTCGATTACAAAGAAGGACAAATGGGAGAAC
>MUGE01000250.1:0-2732 GCA_002900545.1 Thermoplasmata archaeon M11B2D
GATATAATAGATGATATCTATCATGAGAATATACTTTATGAAATCATGACCAGAGAGATACAGAACAATTAGTCCAACGAGAATTACAGGAAAAAGTATACCAATAATTAATGGGATGGCCTCTCGATTTATATCCCTCACACTCATTACAAGAAACTTTTTACAGTATTTGTAGTTAATGGAAAAAACCACTTGTTTTTTTTAGATTTATTTGAGAATAACCTATATAAACCGTTACCAGATTCTTGGCTAAGACGGGATTTCTGTGGCTAAAAAGAATAGTGTTATTATCATGGGTGCAGCAGGCAGAGATTTTCATAATTTTAACGTGTACTTCCGAAATAATCCAGCGTATAAAGTAGTAGCGTTTACTGCAACACAGATTCCTGATATCACTGGCAGAAAATATCCAGCATCACTCGCAGGAAAATACTACCCGCAGGGCATCCCGATTTACCCAGAAGAACAAATCACTGATTTGATTAAAAAATTTGATGTGGATAGTGTCGTCTTCTCCTACAGCGACATCCCTTATGCATATGTCATGGGAAAATCAGCGGTTGTAAATGCTGCTGGAGCTGATTTTATATTATTGGGTCCAAAAAACACAATGATCGTCTCAAAAAAACCGGTCATCGCTATTTGTGCGGTGAGAACTGGTTGTGGTAAATCACAGGTCTCAAGGAAAATCTTTGAAATTTTACGAAAAAAAGGATTAAAGGTTGCATCTATCCGGCACCCTATGCCGTATGATAAAAACCTTACCATGCAGGTCTGTCAGCGTTTTGCGAGTTATGCTGACCTTGATAACTATAACTGCACGATAGAAGAACGGGAAGAATACGAACCATACATCGATATGAACGGAATTATCTATGCTGGCGTCGATTATGAGAAAATCCTTCGAACTGCAGAAAAGGAAGCAGATATCATAATCTGGGATGGCGGCAACAATGATTTTTCGTTCATAAAGCCAGACCTGCTCATTACCATTGCCGATCCCCATCGAGCGGGTGACGAATTAACCTATTATCCAGGCGAGATGAACGTTCGAAGTGCAAATATAATCATTATCAACAAAGTCAACACCGCTCGTAAAGAAGATATCGAAACTGTCCGAAAAAATGTCAGAGCCATCAATCCAACCGCACAGATTATTGATGGTGTTTCAGTGATTCAGACAGATGATAAAAAGATGATTAAAGGAAAACGGGTTCTTGTCATCGAGGATGGACCGACCGTTACTCATGGAGGGATGCGATATGGAGCGGGCACTGTTGCAGCACAGGAATATGGTGCAAAAACCCTGGTGGATCCTCGACCTTTTGCGGTTGGTTCAATCATCGACACATTTAATAAATACCCACATCTGACCAATGTTCTCCCTGCAATGGGATATGGAAAAAAACAAATCCAAGAACTAGAACGGACAATCAATAACACGGATTGCGATGTTGTCATCAGTGGAACACCCATCGATTTGACAAGAATTTTAAAAACGACAAAACCTCTTGTACGAATTCGATATGGTGTAGGGGATACAACCGCTGAAGAACTGAAATCAATCGTGAATAAATTTCTCAGAAAGAAGAAATTATTTTAATTGTTTTCCGAAGAGAACGAACTGGGCTAACAATGATTCAAGCTGGATATGGTCATTACTGCCTTCGACAAGTCGAAACTCAATTTCTCCCGTCTTTTCCATCAGTTGGACTTTATGGTTATCAGGGATTGTTAAATCAAAAATGCTTCGATGAATTTGTTTTATGATTTCTTCACCGCTTAATCCATACGTGATGAGCAGGTCGTACAGTTGATTTCTGGCAGCTGTGAAATTCCCACCAAGAGCGGTGTTTATAAGCATTTTAATGTCCTCTGGTCGGGCGGTTGCAGAAGTCTCATAGAGAAGATCAGCTGTTATTTTTTTATCCATAGACGCTCCGACTTGAAGAACGTTGATTGCCCTCCGCATGTCGCCACGTGCGATAAAGATCAATGCTTCGAGACCATCTGGGGTGATTTCAAGATGCTCTTTTGTCGCGATTTTCCTGATGTATTTTTTTATGTCATCTGCAGTAAGTGGTTTAAATCGAAAGACCGCGCATCGGGATTGAATCGGTTCTATTACCTTTGAGGAATAATTCACAGAGAGTATAAAACGACAGATATGAGTGTACCGCTCAATGGTCCGTCGGAGTGCGGCTTGCGCTTCTTGAGTCAAGGAGTCTGCTTCATCAAGGAAAATAATTTTAAAGGCTGCGCCGATAGGTGCAGTGCGTGCGAAGTCCTTGATTTTTCCTCGAATAATACCAATACCTCGTTCATCGCTTGCATTAAGCTCATGGAAGTTTTGTGACCAGTGCCGTTCCCCAAACACCTCATGAGCAAGTGCCAATGCCGCGGTTGTTTTCCCAGTGCCAGGTGGACCAGCGAATATGAGGTGTGGGACATTCTTTGTCGTCGCATAGGCATTTAGGCGTTCAATGATACTATCCTGACCGACGAGATCTGATAGTGTTTTTGGTCGGTATTTCTCAATCCAAATCTCTTGCATCAGGTCTGTATAATGGATATCCCTTCTTAATGTTTTTTTTCACCTTATTGTATCCTGGGCATGGTTTTTTGTCTTTTTTGACATTTTTCCAGATTTCCTTTATATAGGGTTATTGACAGACAGTAGCACGAAATAATAAAAAACAGATGAGATGATAACCTGAAAAGCAAATTAATCC
>MUGE01000251.1:0-2730 GCA_002900545.1 Thermoplasmata archaeon M11B2D
CACCAAAAAGAAGCATAAGATTTGCAACCAGATAATGCAATGAAACCGAAATCTTCGTTTTTCCTTTCGTTCTAGGCATCGCAATCAATCCTGTGACAACAAACAACAGAAAAGCGATAATTCTCAGAAGGGCAATAAAAGATATTCCACCGATTAAAAAAACCTTGTTTCTTGGAACATACATCTACCTCATCTTGTACGAATTGATAATGATTTCCTCTTTTATGACATTCCTTTTGTCGAACGTGCTTTGAGAGTCATATATATTTTTATAACGAGACCGTGATTAGAACTTATGAATATCACACATGTTCGGAAAAGAACAGGCGAAATTGTGTCTTTTGATGCTGAGAAGATTACGGTCGCTATCCAGAAGGCGATGCGTGCTCTGAACAGTATAAACAGGAAAAAAGCCCAAGCTCTTACCCGAAGAATCATTGTAGTACTCCAATCCAAACGATTAACGTTTCACGAGGGTATCCCAAGCATTGAACAGATTCAAGATACCGTCGAAGAAGTCCTTGAGCAAAAAGAAAAACGTATCTACAAAGCATACTCGTTATATCGACGATCACGGGGCATTGCCCGGGAAATAAAACAGTATTTCAAGATACGGGATGACCTGAAACTCGATGTCAACGCCCTTAAAGTTCTTGAGGAACGATATCTCGTGAAAAATGAGGAAGGAAAGATTATCGAAACACCGACACAGCTTTTCCGAAGGGTCGCCCACGCAATCGCAAAACAAGATAGCTTATACGGGAAAGACCCAACAAAAACAGAGGAAGAATTTTTCAAAGTGATGCGAAATCTAGAATTCCTGCCGAACTCACCAACACTAATGAACGCAGGTACGAAACTTGGGCAGCTGTCTGCTTGCTTTGTCCTTCCAATTGAAGATAGCCTGGAAGGAATCTTTACCACACTTAAGAACATGGCTTTGATCCAACAATCCGGCGGGGGGACCGGGTTTAGTTTTAGTCGCCTACGGGAAAAAGGCGCAATTGTGAAAAGCACCAAAGGCGTCGCAAGTGGCCCTATCTCGTTTATGCGGATTTTTGACAGCACGACCGATGTGATTAAACAAGGAGGGAAACGCCGTGGAGCCAATATCGGCATTCTCCATTGCACCCATCCTGATATATCCGATTTCGTGACTGCGAAAACCGGTAAAAGACTTACCAATTTCAACATCTCTGTTTCTGTGACTGACACATTTATGAAAAAAGTGCTACACAATGAGACAGTGGTGTTGCGCAGCCCAAAGACCGATAAGATCGTTCAGAAGATCAACGCAGCGGATCTTTTTGAGATGATCGTACGTAATGCCTGGGAGACCGGTGACCCTGGCTTGTTGTTCATCGATGAAATCAACAGAAAACACCCACTCAAAGACCTTGGGCGTATCGAGGCGACCAACCCCTGTGGCGAGGTCCCCTTATTAGCCTACGAATCATGCAACCTTGGCAGCATCAATCTTGCAAAAATGGTACATAACAGAAAACTCAATTGGAAGAAATTACAAGAGACAACTCGACTTGCCGTCCATTTCTTGGATAACGTCATAGATGCAAACGTCTATCCTTTGGAACAGACGGAAGCCATTACAAAGGCAAATAGGAAGATTGGTATCGGCGTGATGGGGTTTGCTGACCTGTTGTTCATGCTTGGGATTCCGTATGACAGCAAACAAGGATTGCAGCTTGGTGAACGGATCATCAAATTCATTGCGAAAGAAGCGCGGCAAAAATCCGTGGAACTCGGAAAAGAACGGGGGTCATTTAAAAATTTCAACCACAGCACCTGGGTAAAAACCTATCCTGCAATGCGCAATGCGACCTGTGTTACGATCGCACCAACTGGCACCATCAGCATCATCGCGGGATGCTCCTCAGGTATAGAACCAGTGTTTGCGTTAGCGTTCCTTAGGCGAGTAATGGAAGGAAAACAACTAACTGAGATAAACGAGACATTCAAACGGGAGTTGATACGACATGACCTCTATTCTGAAGAGTTGATTCGTCTAATTTCAAAAACTGGAAATATCAGACATCTAAAACTTCCCGCGAACCTGAAAAAAATCTTTGTGACCTCACTTGATATACCGCCAGAGTTTCATGTGAGGATGCAAGCAACGTTCCAACGATATGTGGATAATGCAGTGAGTAAAACCGTAAATCTCCCAAAAAACTGCACCAAAAATGATGTAAAAAATATCTATCTGCTCGCATGGAAGTTAAAATGCAAAGGGATTACGATTTACCGCTATGGCAGCAAACCTGAGCAGGTCCTCTACGTTGGTACAGGGAAACCAATCGTGGTGACGACAGATTACGCAGGTGGATGTCCAACTGGTTTATGCCCTCTTTAATGATGATAAAACACAAATATTTAAGTACGGTGATGCGATAAGAATGCCCATCCTGCGGATGAAAGTGATGCACATCGCCTCTGGATAGTGTGTTCTTTTTGTTTGTTGGATGAATAGGTGGATGGAGAGACCATGAAGACCATTAAAGAGGGAGATACGGTTCAGATTGTGTGTGTAGCAAAATTAGAAAATGGCGAACTTTGCTATAAAACTGATACAGAAAATCATATTGAGTTAGTCATTGGAGAGGGAACATTCTTTCCTATCGTCGAGAAGGCATTAGAACAGATGGCTGAAGGTCAATCAAAGACAATCACCTTGGAAGCCGAGGATGCATTTGGCCCTCATATTGACGATCT
>MUGE01000252.1:0-2715 GCA_002900545.1 Thermoplasmata archaeon M11B2D
GTTCCATGTTCATCGCTGCCGGAAACCATAAGGACGTCGTTGCCTATGAGGCGGTTGTATCGTGCGAAGATATCTGCAGGTAGGTAGCATCCTGCGATATGACCAAGATGCAGTGACCCGTTTGCATATGGCCATGCGACTCCTATAAAAATTTTTTTATCCATGGAAATCCAGCCTGAATATCAAGCACAACATTTAAATATGACGCAAGTTCTATACAATATCATTAGAGTATCAACTTAATGAAAAATGGTACTTCATTACCTTAAGATTACCGATTTACTTCCTCTCAGAGCATATGTAAAGAAAAAGTAGTAACATTGAGAGAAAAAAACCTTCTGCCGCTTCGAGCAGAAACCGGTGCTGTTTTTCAGAGAGTTGATGGAACTAGAGGTGAAGATAATGGTCATTGACCCGTCAACTACAAAATACTTAATTAAGGCAAAAATAAAAGCAGATGGTATCATCGAGAAATCCGATGTCGTTGGAGCCATCTTCGGTCAAACTGAAGGGCTTCTTGGTGACGAGCTCGATCTTCGTGAATTACAACGGTCTGCTCGTGTCGGACGAATTGAGGTAGAACTTGATTCAAAGAACGGGAAAAGCGATGGTGTTCTTACATTACCGACGTCGTTGGATAAAGTTGAGACAGTGATCCTAGCGGCAGCGTTTGAAAGCATTGATCGTGTCGGTCCCTGTAAAGCAACGATCCATGTCGAGGAAGTCGAGGATGTTCGGGTTTCAAGACGCAAACAGGTTATCGAGCGAGCAAAGGCGTTACTTAACGAAGTTATGGAAAAAAGTAAGACTGATAGTGAAAGCATCGCAGAAAACGTCCGCCAGGCGGTACAGGTCGAGGAGATTACTAGTTATGGTCATGATCATTGTCCTGCTGGTCCGAATATCAATGATAGCGATGCCATTGTGATTGTCGAAGGTAGACGCGATGTCTTGAACCTGTTGAAGTATGGGATTAAAAACGTCATAGCGGTTGGTGGAACAAACGTCCCTCGGACCGTCATTGATCTTTCCAAAGAAAAAATCACGACTGTGTTTGTCGATGGTGATCGTGGCGGGGAGCTTATCCTGCGTGAGTTGCTGCAGGTCGCCGACGTTGATTTCATCGCCCGAGCACCGCAGACACGTGAGGTTGAGGAAATCCCTCAGAAGCTTATTATGAAGTCATTAAAAAATAAGATACCGCGTGAGCAGTATATGGATATGTACAATATCAAGATTGAGGGAAAGAACGGAGAGGAGAAACGTCAGGACAACGGTGAGAAACAGCCCCAGAGGATGAAAAAAGAGTTTTTCTCAAAGAAAAAGGAACAGCAACAGACACGAAAGGAAGAACCTGAGGGTGCTGAAGTCGTGGAGGAACCTGTGATTACATCCGAGAAACAAAAGAACTATGAGGCGATTCTTAATGAGATCTCCGGGTCCTTGAAGGCTGTGTTGTTAGATGAGAACGGTAAGGAGATACGCACTATCCCTGTCAGGGAGCTTACCGATGAAATCAAGAAAGGCGATAATGTCTCTGCCGTGGTTTTTGATGGTATTGTGACTCAACGTTTGTTGGACATAGCAAATAATAAGAATGTCAGGGAAATCGTTGGTATTAAATTAGGCAATGTCGTTAAAATGCCTAAAGCAGTCAAAGTGTTGACAAAAAATGACTTTCAATGATTTCACACCATACATGGCACAGAAATAATAGTGTGAATGTTAATCAGTTGCATACGAAACAACCGTGAAAAAATATAAAAAGTCTTTATAGTATTCTTGACATGGGAAAGGCAAAGACAATGCAGAAAGACGAACTCATACAACTCCACACGTTTTTATATCAGATACGAAATCAACTTGAACAGATTTATGAAAATAATGGATTCAATCACAGTTCCTACGAGAAACTGGAGATAACTCCGTATCAAATTCATAAATCAAAACGGGAGCATAAACTAGCGGTGTTTACCTTAAGTAAGGATATCGCAGGGATTCTCTCAGACAACAACGGTGACCCTGGTCTTGAAAAAATCGCGAATCGTCTCAATCAAATGGCGATTCGGTTTATGACTGAGAGAGAAAAAGAAAATCATCGGTTATAATTCTTTTGTCATACTGTACGCTTCTTCTCCATTTTGATAGAAACGTTGCAATGTACCTGTTAGATGGAATCCTTGTTTTTTATAAAACAGTAGAGCACGATGATTTGTTGGACGGACCTCAAGAGAAACTCGTTGTACATTTTGCTGCATCATCTCACCAAGAAATTGTCTGAGCAATGCAGTGCCGACGCCTTGCCGTCGACTTGTTTCTTTGACAGAGAGCATGAGGATTCGTGCAGTCACGGGATCTGTTTTTATACCGATGATAAACCCAATGATGATTGTGTCTTGAAGAGCAACGAAAAAACCTTCAGGGAACGTCTCATAGAATTGATTAAAGAGTACGGGGTTGTATCGTTCCGGTAGCGTCTCAAATGCAATGGCGATCACTGGGAAAATATCTGCAGGCTGCACACGTCGGATTTTCAGCACAAACGAGGAACCTATGTAGAAGTATAAAGGATTAGCGGTATGTTTAATAATCCTAGGAGAATATGGGGGCATGCGAGGTGTTTGGTATCGGTATCGATGATGTCATGGTTACACGGATAATCTTTGAACGGTTCTCAAAAGAATTCAGGACGCACTTTGACGTGGATGTCGCTAT
>MUGE01000253.1:0-2701 GCA_002900545.1 Thermoplasmata archaeon M11B2D
GATTGCAAGCATCACAACTCCTCCCCACAGCATGATGTTCAACCAACTTATTTTTAATGCTGCTGGGATTTTTTTTCTAAACACTGTTGTTATTATTCCGGTTGCCATTGGTGCTAAAAAACACGCCATTTCTTTCTACCTCCTTTCTAAATTTTGTTTTGGTTTATTAATGATAAGAACAAGAAGCCATATAAGAAACACAGGCAGGAGCATAACAATTCCAAGCAGTATGCTATTGTTGATAAGTCCATCGGTCTCCATTTTAAAAAATGATCCCGCTTCATAGCCAATAATGCGATCAACAAGTATCATCAATGATGCGCCCCAGAGCATTATACTAAGTAAATCAAGCTTGTAGTTTTTTGGAAGTACATACCAAAAAATCGTCGCACCGACTGCTGCCAGCAGAGTTGTTATAAGCCACATGCTTTTTCTCCTTAGTTAAAATTTTTTATCCTTGAATACAATCAATCCTATAAAAGGGTTATGGTAACAAAAAATTTTTTTTCGTGCTACGTTCCACTGAATAATATGTGACGTATATAAGAAAATTGAAACTGACGTCTATGCCTGCATATTTGCCAAATATGTCTGACCATAACAGATACACCCATCTCCTGCAGGCAGATCTCTATTGACCAGAACACCATGGGTAATCATATACTCAGAAATCATCTTGTTATATGCAACACCCCCAGAAAAAACAATAGGCATATCTTTTTTTTTCAATGATTTTTTCGCAATCTCAAAAAGCCCTTTGGCAACATACATTTGAGCCGTTGCTGCAAGTGCACCTTTCTCTTTCTTATTACTGAGAAGATACTCAAACAAGGGTGTTGTCATCAGAATTGTTTTTCCCTGTTGCTGGGAAAAAACCGGTTCGAATTCGAGAGGTGTTGTTGCCATGCTCTCCAAAATCATGGCGGGTCGTCCATCATAGGTTCTCTCATCGCAGAATCCCAATAACGCGGATACTGCGTCAAGAATCCTCCCGGTGCTTGTGGTGTATTGTACATTGAAATTATTTTGTACTAATTTATAATAGCTTCTTCTTTCTTTTTCATCAAACATGTTTAATTTTCTAAGTTCTTTTTCATTTAGTATCTTTGAAAGGATGCCGAAGAGCATTTTCTTTGGATAAATCGCTGCAGAGTCCCCACCCAACTGCGGTTGTTCTTCCAGGTGCCCGATGCGTGTGAACCGGTTTCCCTTTCGAACGGAAAATATTTCCCCACCCCACAAGTGTCCGTCATCCCCATATCCTAATCCATCCATCGCGATCCCGACATAATCGGTTATATGGTGTTCAGCTGCCACACTGGCGACATGTGCTTTGTGATGTTGTATCGGGATTAACTCCACATTGTTCTTTTCTGCTAATTCCTGTGCAAAAGTTGTGGAATGATATCCCGGATGGAGGTCACAGGCGATAATCTGTGGTTGTAGTCTGCTAAGACGGACGAACGTCTCGACAGTTTTTTTTAACAAGTTGTATGTTTCATATTTCGATGTATCGCCGATGTACTGAGAGAGATAACATTTGTTTTTCTTTGTAGTACAGATAACGTTATTAAGCTCAGCGCCTACTGCGATAGTATCTTGACAGGGCATCGGAAATAAAATCGGAAGTGGCGTATATCCCCGTGAGCGTCTGAGAAAGAACGTTGTATCATGAATGACCTTCACAACCGAGTCATCACAACTATTGACAATCCTTCGTTCATGAGTCAAGAAATACGTTCCTATTGTCTCCGACGTTGATATGGGTTCTCCAGGGATATTGCTCGATGTCATCACAAGAGGTTCATCGATACAATCAAACAGGAGATAATGCAATGCGGTATAGGGTAGCATCACACCAATGGTATCCAATTCTGAGAGAGATAGATAGGTATTCTTTTTTTTCTTTTTTAGAACCACGATAGGACGTTGAGGGGATTCTAACAATTCCTTCTCTTTTCTAGAGATATGCACAATCTTTTCAGCCATCCGTACGTCTCTTACCATGATAGCATATGGTTTATGCGGTCGGTGAAACAGGTTTCTAACTTTCAAGACATTTTCATCGTTACAGAGAGATGAAGTGTGGAACCCCCCAACTCCTTTGATTGAGACAATCTCCCCAGATTTTATCAGATTAATTGCCTTTTTAATTGTTTCGATATCGGTTCTACCACTGATGTCTTTTGTCTCACGGGTGAGACGCAGTTTTGGACCACAATCTTTACATGCAATGGTCTGCGCATGGTATCTCCGATTTAATGGGTCAGTGTATTCTCGTTTACATTCGGAACACATCGTGAATTCATGCATCGATGTAAATGGACGATCGTACGGATAGTCTTCTATCATGGTGAACCGCGGTCCACAATTTGTACAAGTAATGAAATAATAGTCATGTCGCCTGTTCTTTCTGTCTCTAAGCTCTCGTTCACAATCAGGACAGAGGAAAATATCAGCAGGAAGCTCTGTTTCTCCTTTAGAAACTACGCTTTTAAGAATTGAAAACTTAGTAATATGTTTTTTTGATGTGATTTTTGTGACTGTATAGTCAGAGATTTTTGCTAATGGCGGTAGGTCAGTGAGTTTATCAATGAAGTCTCTGTCATTAATGATAATTTCAACACCATTTCCTGTGTTCTTTACCGATCCAACGAGTTTGTGTTCTATTGCTTTCCGATAAATATATGGACGAAATCCA
>MUGE01000254.1:0-2699 GCA_002900545.1 Thermoplasmata archaeon M11B2D
AGCGATTGCTCCTAATTTTTTACAACGGGGTGTAAATCCCAAGGAGTGAAGCAAATGAAATGTGTAAATTGCGGTAAAGAATTCCACGTCATTGGTTACCATCAACAAGCCCGGAGGAATTGTTATGATTGCAGTCCAGCAACAAAAGATGACAATTTTTCCATCATCATAAAACCCGACGGCATGAAACTCATCTCGGATAAGTGCGTGGAAATGTCAATCCTGCCAGAAGAGCTCATCAAAGCAGCCCTTCTAAACACGATCACCAAGGATAGCAAGGCATCAGGAGATGTCACGTACTACCAGCTGCGGTACGATAACCTCGTCCAAGAAATGGGTATGGTTCTGGAAAATCACGGGCTAAACGTCAAGCAACGAATAGATGCGGAGAAACGTCGCATGTACGGGCATTTCAAGAATCAAATAAAGAAGTTTCTCAAGGATAACTTCGGAAAACTCGGAGAAAAACTCCTGGATGAACTAACATTTCCAGAAGAAGACTACAATGCAATAGATAAACGACTAAAGGAGAAAATGTAACATGCCAAAAACACCAGACCATGTGCCAATAACGGCAGAAAGAATTAAAGAACTATCCACCAGACCCATCGCACAAATAGACCCAAACTTTATCACGTCAATTCAAAACAAGAAATGTCCCACGTGCGGAGAGGAAATATCCCAAGAGGAATTCCGCAATGATATCTCAAAAAGGGAATATAACATATCTGGCATGTGTCAAAAATGCCAGGATGACGTGTTTGGAGTTGATTAACCCAGTGCGCAATGGCAAAGAATTTCCAGGAGGAAATATAAATGTTGAAACTTTCGGAATCCGACAAGGAAATCATTCCAAGACTTACGGCACTTGCCGCTAATAACATGCTCGCCGTTGCCATGACATTAGATGGAATGAAAACAATACAATGAGGGGTGGGCGTTAAACAAAAACTCACTCCTGAACCATGTACACGCATCAATCCACCGCCCACCCCTCTCCCTGGTTCAGGAGTTGATATTTCATGCTGGGTAGGGGGTTCAAGTCCCCCACCCTAGCACCAAATCAAAGGAGTGAATCACGATTAGTGAAAAAGACGATGAACTGGTAGATTTGATAGGATCCGACCGTGTCCTCATCCTCCACGAGCTACTGGATGATCATGGAGACACTGAAGATTTCATCAAAGCCGCCAGGAAAGAAGGGTTTGATGAATACGAGATAAAAAGATTCCGTGGTGAAGAATGATGGTAAAATCATACGATATAGCCGGATACGCCTCTGAAGATGGTGAGGTATTCTGCACTACCTGCGGAGACGAAAAAACCATGAATAAGATATTCGTTTCAGAGGAATGGGATTACCAACCCTGCTGTTACGAGTGCCTTGAACCGATAGACGTGGTAGTATTGGGTGAAGAAGATGATATGTCCTGAATGTAAAAACGAGGTGGATGCGTTATATCCACCCAAGTACATCTGCTGGACATGCCTGAAAAAAACACGTGAAGAGAAAAACCTGAAACCAGCTAAATGTATTCAAACATCAAATTTTTCCAAAAGGCGGTTTCTTGAAATGCAAATGATAAGGAAAGCGGGTATTTATCCAGATGATCCTTTTTTTGACCGGGACAAGCATCCCAAACCATCCGATACCAGTTGACCCGGCAGGAATGGTGTGAGGATGCACCACAAGAGTGAGTAAAAATGACATATGAAAAACTCATAAAAGGAATAAACATTCTCCGTACAGCACATTCGGTAGACGAGTACGCCAAGGCCGCGGAACTCCTCAAGAATGACAACCTTGATCTCATCATTCCTTTTGAATACCGCGACGATACCATTACCATCGACCTGAATAGGGACGAGGAATCCCTTTGTATCGATTTTATCCGTCTCGATATCCTTTCGGATGTAGATGGATTCCCTGCAGTTAAATGGGATGAACTAGATCTCGACAACCATGGAAAAGGATCCTTCGATATCGAAGACGCCATCAGGGACGAACTCCGGGACATATCACCACCGGACATGGACAGTGAAATTGCCAATCACTTGTCATTTCCACACCCGTTTGACAAGCTTTCTATCCACGAATGGTGCGATGACAAGATCAAGATCCACCAGCTAGAGCTTGATGGATGCGTGGAAGTGTATCTTACCAGTTGCTGGGATACCATCAAGATTGCCGTCCTTTCCGAGGGTGCTTTCGTCCTCCCCCTCACGAAAAACAATCGGACAGGTGCCAACAACGACGAGATGGAACTGCTTGCCATCTGGGCAAGTTCCAACTACTGCGAAATGAAAAAACGAATCGCCTGCATAAAAAAGGAGGCCAAGGATAAGAGTGAGTAAAATGCCACATATTATAAAATTTGATTCAATGGAAGGACCTGATGATTGGTATATAATACTCGATGGCCCTCCCAAGAGAGAGCATCATGATGCGGCTGTAATGGCAGCAGAAATGGTGAAGGCTGATCCACGATGGACATATCCTGATTATATAGCTGTATTCCAGGACGCATTGGAATCATTTGGATATGATATACTCAAAGGAACTTTCGTGAAGGTTCCAATGGAACCCGGTGTAAACAGGCATGAATGCGCGGCTAATTACCTTCAAACGATAAAGTTCACCATCGAACTTATAAATGGTGAAATGATGACATTCGATCCAAATGGAGAACACGAGCAAA
>MUGE01000255.1:0-2695 GCA_002900545.1 Thermoplasmata archaeon M11B2D
AAAAAGAAAAGATGATTTAAGGGTATCCTCCGATCCGAAGGCTTGGGTCCCCGAGAAGTGCCCATTGTTCTACCATCTGACGATCAGCATCGTCTGTGTTGATGTCAAACTCATTGACATAATCAGCGATGGCAGCACTATGTGCCTCCCCGATATGATTCAAACCAAGCTGCCCATAGTTGTAGAAGAACCGGGGGAGAAGCCACCCATCCAGCCCATTGGGATAATCAAACCCAGGCAGCCCCATACCAAGTCCAGTGTTTCCCATGGTTGCAATCGCTCCACCGTCCTGCTTGCTTGTCAACCACCAGCTCCAGCATTTCGGCACATGAATACCATATCCATACGCATAGCTAAACCCATAGGCGCGAATGTTCTGAAGTGTGACGTTGAACTGACTGTTATGGCACCCGCCGACGACGACAATCGGTTGTTTCTCAGCATTCGTCAATCGCGGCATCCACCGCTCCTGAAGCTCCTCAATGAAACCAGCGATACCCCGCTTCTGATAAAACAACGCGTAGAACGCGTTCATTGGCGGGATATTGTACATGCCAAGGATGGTGATTTTTTTCGTCTTATTCAGAGGTGGATGGGTCACAAGCACCGAAGGGTTCGCATGACCTGCACAGTGAATAAATCCTGCACCGGCATTAATCGCCTGCTCCACGCCCTTCTGACCAGTCAACGAACCGGTTGAAGCCCATAATCGATTGATGTCAAAACCAGTCATATAACTCGCGGAGACGTTTGTAGAAAGCTCTGCTTCATATGCTCCCACGCCCCCTGATTCCGGGTATGTGTCACCACCAATGAGAAGCATATGATTGAACCATTCGTCAGCGGCAGGGCTCTTCTCATAATTAATTATTTTTTCAACCATGAGTTGTACCTCTTTTACGGAGCTACAGGCAAGCCTGCCGACATAGACATCAGGTGACCCGTCAATGATATCCTTCTCTGTGGTCGTGTATTCAGCAAATATCCCATTACCATTGCTATCCCAATCCTCAAACGCCGTGCCATTATCCTTGTAGATATCAGCAAAATACAAATCGCTCAGAACCCCAAGTTCATAGCCGATACCAACATGGTTATTTGTATATCGGACAGGGACAATCCATTGCTCCTTCTCTGGTTTCATGCCACCGACAAGCAACACATAGGTAACCCCCTGGTCCTCCATGGCATTCTTGATATATAGCTTCACGTTCTCTGCATCATCACGCCCGTCAGTCACCTGACTATAGAGGGTGTCCAGAGTAACAAGCGTTGTGTTCATCCCAAAGGAGTTTTTATGAGCGATGAGTGGTTGTAATGCTGCTTCAAACTCAGCAGGGGCAATCACAAGAAGGTCGTACTCATCTGAAAACAGCATCGGTTCCGTTGGCTCTTCGTAGGTTATGGTGATGGTGCATTCTTCGCTCACAAACAGGATATTCTCACGGGGGGAGTATCGAACAGGGTAGACAGTCACGGAACAGAACACGACATGCATATTTCCCACAAGACCCGTGCTGGTAGAATACGAATAGGAATTCTGGGGGTACATCTGAGAGCTTTGATAGATTGTTTCTGATGGAGTCACACTTGTCAAGGCTGTGTCTTTCCCATCGATGAGTGGCTGCGGAGCGGGTCGAAGCGGCTTATCAAGAACATAGGTGTTTGGTGATGAAAAACCGACAGTCACGTGGATGTTTTGCGATTGAAACGGAAGTTGATAGATTCGTGTTATTCTTGGTAGCACCGGCTCCCCTACATTCATCAGCTGTGAGGTTGACCCGGGAAGTGTGAGAGAAACATAGGCGCCGGTATCTGCGTATTGCAGTTCTGACACTGCTATGGTTTCGGTTTTTTTCTCAACGATATATTCTGGCCTTGAGGCGGTGCTTGCTGCCAGTCCACTTGCAAGCATTACCCCTAATAGGAAAACTGCTAGTAGTTTCTTCATGATATTCCCCTAGCAATCTTAACAAAGTATACTCTATATAAGGTTTTCTGAAAGAACAGTAATTTGTCTTTTCCCGAAATTACTTCCTCCTAGAAAAAAACATAGATGATTCAGCTCCGATGAGGAAACTGAATCAAAAGAAAATACGATGGATCATCAAACAAATCAATAATTCGCTTCGTCTGCTTCTTACCGTTCTCAAATGCAACCTCCAGTTCAGGTATCTTGTTCATATTACCAATATTGGTAATGTGACTTTAAGGCACATAACTGTTTCATTTTAACTAACAATCCAGATAGAAACAATGAGTTTAAAACAACATAGGAAATAAACATATTCTCAAAAACTTGGGACTTTTGGGTTATCTATGAGATTTCCGTTCTTAAACTCAAATGATATTCATGTCTGCCGACCAGCATCAGGGACAGGTTCAGAGAGCCAAGGGCGGAATCGGGCAATCCCTTTCCGCAACATTATAATATCACTATTTTCAACTGCTCGTAGTGAAAGGATAGTTTGCCCAAATAGTAAGGACACACATGGTCCTTGAGAGGAACCCCACCAGTTGTTCCTACCATCAAGAAATGAGCTCCAACTGTACATCCCAGCTGAATCTATATAATATGAATCATTGCCATTATTAATAAAATTATTCGAAACTATCTTTGAGATAGAATATAATGAAGTTACTCCTGTATATGTATTGTTAGCGATAGTGCAGTGGTGAATCGTATTTCTCCGAG
>MUGE01000256.1:0-2694 GCA_002900545.1 Thermoplasmata archaeon M11B2D
TAAAATCCCGGTTGTCAATATCGGAAGTCGACAACAAGGAAGAGAACGATCCACAAACATCATTGATGTCCAACCAGAAAAAAACAAAATAATTAAGGCAATTGACTTTGCTCTTCATGATAAAAATTTCAGACAAGAGGTTCAAACCTGTAAGAATAGATTCGGTGATGGTTTGGCTGCAAAAAAGATAATAAAAATCTTAAAAGAAATTCCACTTGATGAACCACTTATTCAAAAACAGATTACCTATTGAGGTGAGGGTCTATGACCAAAAAAAGATTCACAAAATGGAAACAACCAACCTTTGATAAAAATGATACCACGAAATGGCATTGGATGTGTCAGTATCATAACAACCTTAAACTAGGCAACTTTGTTGATATCGGGGCATTTACCTACATCAATGCGAAAAAAGGAGTAGTAATGGATGATTTCGTGCAAATAGGGTCTCACTGTTCACTGTATTCGATATCAACCATCGACAATAAAGAAGGAAAAATATTCCTGAAAAGAAATTGTCGAATAGGGACACATTCTGTCATCATGCCGGGAGTCACAATCGGAAAAAACACCATTATCGGTGCGTTTAGCTTTGTAAACACTGATATACCAGATAATACTATAGCCTATGGCGTCCCCGCCACGGTTAAAAGAAAACTTACAAAAAAAGAAATAGAAAAATTGGAGGCAGAGAAATGAGGTATTGCACAAAATGCGTCATGCCTGATACACGACCGTACATGAAATTTAACGAGGAAGGCATCTGCTACCCCTGTCAAGCTGCAGAGCACATAAAGAAAACAGATTGGAAGAAACGATGGGAAGAACTTGAGAATCTCGCAGACCAATATAGGGGGACGAACGGGGATTACTATGATTGTATGATCACCGCAAGCGGTGGGAAAGACAGTTATTATCAAACCTATATTATGAAAGAGAAACTCGGGATGAACCCCTTGATTGTCAGCGTCGATAACTTCACCTGGACACAAACCGGCCATCACAACTGGGATAACCTTCGTACTGAATTTGGAGTCGATGCCCATGTCATGTCATTAAACCCTAAAGTCTGCAAGAACCTTTTCAGAAAAGCCTTAGAACGACTCGGCTCACCAACCTGGTACTTCGATAAAGCGATTTATGCATATCCCTTACAGATGGCGGTGAAATTAAATCTGCCCTTAGTCGTCTACGGTGAAGATACCAATTTTCTCTATGGTGGACCAAATACCGAGGAAACCCCCAGTGCCATGAAACAGATTACAAACGATGTGGTAAAACCAGTTCCCTGGGACATCTGGCTTGATGATACTATCCGCATGAAGGACGTAAACCCAGGGATCTTTCCTTCTGAAGAAGAAATAAAAAAGATACAACTCAACCCTATATTCCTCAGTTATTTCCTTCCTTGGAACGGCTATAAGAACATGCAGTTTGCCAGAACACGAGGCTTTAAAACACTTGATGATACTGGCGAATGGAAACGGGATGGGTTCCTTGAGCAATACGATCAAATTGACTCACTTGGCTACCTTACCCACACCTGGTTCAAATTCCCAAAGTTCGGTCATCAACGAGTCACAGAAGTAGCTAGTCTTTATATCAGGGATGGTATGATGACACGTAAAGAAGCCGTAGAAAAAGTCGTTGCCGAAGACTGGAAACTTGATAGACGAATGCTGACAGATTTCCTTGAATATATCAACTATAAAGAAGAGGATTTCTGGAAAATCGTCGATAAATACGCGAATCGGGATATCGTCGAAAGACGGGATGGTCATTGGAGGCTGAAAAAGAACGTCGAAGACGCTCTCCGAAACGGTGGTCCCGTGAAACTATAATAGCGGAAAACGACTCGTGTCGTCTTTCTATTCTGATAACCCGTAAAAAAAATGTATGGATGAAGACATTTATGAAATGGAAAATCCCTCTCTTCAAGATGTACTGGGATACTCAGGATATCACCGCGGTGACCAAGGTCATCAAACGGGCAAGCTACTGGACCATGGGCCCTGAGATTCAAACCTTAGAGGACGCTATCGCTGGTTTTCTTGGAAAAAAGCAGGGGATATCCTTTAATTCAGGGACATCGGCTCTTCATGCGCTACTGCTTGCCTATGATATTAAAAATGGCGACGAGGTCATTGTTCCTTCTTTTACGTTTATCGCAACAGCTAATGTAGTGGTTTTAACCGGTGCAACACCAGTGTTTGCTGATATCGAACCGAAATCATATGCATTAGACCCAGAGGACGTAAAAGAAAAAATAACCAATAAAACAAAAGCAATCCTGCCGATCCACTACGGTGGAAGCCCCTGCAAAGAAATCAAAGCATTAACGGAAATCGCAAAGGACCATCATCTGCTCTTCATAGAGGATGCGTGTGAATCCCTGGGGGCGGAAATACACTCACAGAAAGTCGGAACGTTTAGTGATGCAGCAGTTTTTAGCTTCTGTCAGAACAAAGTCATAACTGCAGGGGAGGGTGGTCTTGCAGTCACAGATTCGACAATGGTCGCAGAAAAACTCAGATTGATTCGTTCCCATGGCCGCATAGAAAGCAAACAAGGGTATTTTTCGTCCACACAGGATCTTGATTATATCCTGGCTGGTTATAACTATAGACTCCCAAGTATCAACGCTGCATTAGTGCTTTCACAGTTTAAAAAATTCAAAAAAATCATAAAAATGCG
>MUGE01000257.1:0-2685 GCA_002900545.1 Thermoplasmata archaeon M11B2D
GAATCACTATCTCATTAATCTTAATTTTGCACCAAAATAACAAAACACAGTAATTATAACCCTCGTGTAGAACACTGCTCAAAAAAGGGTTTGATTTTCTCAACCGTCTCCACCACATACTCCTTCGAATACGGCTGCACCCCTTCAAAGGTTGATCCAACCAACGGAGAAAACAATTTAAACTGCTGCAAATAAAAACGTTTAGCACCCCTTAGCCACTCAGCAATCGCTACAACATCCTCCTGCGTAAGCAACTGGGGGACAAACGTTGTCCGAAACTCATACATAACCGCCTTATTTTTAATGATTTGAATCGACTGCTCAATATCAGCAACAGCAACCTCTACACCACACACCTGAGAATACTTATTTTTTGGTGCTTTCACATCCATAGCAACATAATCCACAAACCCCGAATCAAGTACTTTTTCAAGATGCGCAGGCATACTTCCATTTGTATCAAGCTTCACCTGATACCCCACCTGCTTCACCTGAGAAAGAAATTCGGAAAGATCTGTTTGCAACAACGGCTCACCACCTGTTACCACCACCCCATCAAGCAACCCTTGCCGTTTCTTTAAAAAGGAAAAAACCTCGTCCTCAGCTACACCTGCCCCCATGCCAAAGACGAGGTCTTTGTTGTAACAGAACGGGCATCGAAAATTACACCCATTCACCCACACAATCGCACTGATACACTCCGGGTAATCAAGCAACGACGTTTTTTGTAAACCACCAATGTTCATGCGACAGCCAAAATCTTCTCCATCATATCAAAGGTTTTCCGATCAGTGAACTCCTGCTGCTTCCCCCGGTTCCACTGGTTCACCGGACGAATATACCCAACCACCCGAGAGTACACCTCACAATCCGTTACCTTCTGCTCAGCCTTACACACAGGACATTGCCGATGCTCACCCGCTATATACCCATGATCCGGGCAGACACTAAACGTAGGAGTAATCGTATAATACGGTAACGTATACCGCTCAGCAATACGCCGAATAAGTTTCTTGGTTGAACCAGCAGACGGTTCCTGCTCACCAAGGAAAATATGCAGCACCGTTCCACCCGTATACTTGGACTGCAACGCATCCTGCAAATCCAATGCCTCAAAAATATCACTCGTATACCCTACCGGCAGCTGCGTTGAATTCGTATAATACGGTTCAACCTCAGCACCACTATGCGCATACACCTCCTGATTATACACCTTGATATCAGGATACTCTGCTTTATCAATACGAGCAAGCCGATAACTTGTTCCCTCACCAGGGGTGGCCTCAAGATTAAAAATATTCCCGGTTTCTTCCTGGAAATCAGCGATACGTTTCCGCATGTAATCAAGGACTTTTTCAGCAAACTCTTTCCCCTCTTTATCAGCAATACTTTTATTCATGAAATTCAGCAACGCATCATTCATCCCAATCAACCCGATCGTGGAAAAATGATTCTTCCAGTATTCACCAAACGTTTTTTTCACATCAGCAAGATAAAACCGTGAATACGGATGCAGCCCACTCAACGTTAGATTCTCAATGACCTCACGTTTTGTTTCAAGGCTTTGCCGGGCAAGCACCATCAACCGATCAAGCTCCTCAAAAAACCGGGTATCATCTTTTGCCATGTACCCGATACGCGGCATGTTCAAGGTTACCACACCAATTGACCCGGTTTTCGGGTTCGCCCCAAACAAACCACCACCACGTTTCCGCAACTCCCGGTTATCAAGACGCAGACGACAACACATACTCCGTGCATCATCTGGTTTCATGTCACTGTTAATGAAATTCGAAAAATAAGGGATACCATATTTCGCTGTCATATCCCACAAGGGTTCAATCACCTCGTTATCCCAGTTGAAATCCTTGGTGATATTATATGTGGGAATTGGGAACGTGAAGGGTCGACCTTTTGCATCACCTTCATACATGATCTCAGCAAATGATTGATTAATCATATCCATTTCATCAACAAAATCACTGTAATTATCATTGGTAAGATCTCCACCAATAATCGCAGGCTCCTCAGCCATATACCCAGGAACCGTTAAATCCATGGTAATATTAGTAAACGGGCTTTGAAAACCAACTCGGGTGGGCACATTCATGTTAAACAAAAACTTCTGCATCTCCTGCTTCACCTGAGGATACTGCAGGTTATCATGCTGCACAAACGGTGCTAATAGTGTATCAAAATTTGATAACGCTTGTGCGCCTGCTGCTTCGCCTTGTAACGTGTACAAAAAGTTCACCATCTGCATCAGTGCAGTGCTGAAATGCTTGGCTGGTTTGCTTTCTATTTTCCCAGCAACACCCTTAAAACCAAGAAGCATCAGATCTTTGAGATCCCAGCCGACACAATACGCACCAAGGGTTCCAAGATCATGGATATGGAAATACCCTTTTGAATGCGCCTCACCAATCTCCGGTGGATAAATCTTATTCAACCAATAATGCGAAATAATATTCTCTGTTGTATACACATTCAATCCTTGTAACGAATAACTCATGTTACTGTTTTCACTCACCTTCCAGTCCATCATACTCAGATAGCCGTCAACAACATCAATATCCTTTAGGAGCCCTCCGATTTCTCGTATATCCTGATGTTGTTTTCGATATAAAATGTAGGCTTTCGCGGTTCTCGCATGCCCTTCTTCAATCAAGGTTTTTTCAACGACAT
>MUGE01000258.1:0-2678 GCA_002900545.1 Thermoplasmata archaeon M11B2D
TGTTTTTTGTTCGATTTCCTTTTTGATTTGTTTCGCAAGTTTCCGTCTTATGCCACGGATTTGAACAAGATCGTCCAGGGTTGCGTCTTTTATGTTATCAATAGAAAAATACCCATGAGTATACAGCAGTTCAGCAATTGTTTCATCGATGCTTTCAATGCCTTTAAATGCCTCGAGGTCAATCTTCATCCAAGGGGTTTGACTAGTGCTTTCGAATTCCAAGGGTGCTTTTTGTTCCTTCTGCAGTGGTGGGACAGGGGGTTGTTCTTCCATGGTCTGTTTTGCACGCCGCTCTTCCTCTTTTTTGACTTCTCGTAATCGTTTTCGTTCGACTTTCTGAAGTTTTTTTGCTTCTCTTTCTTTTGCCTTCTGTGCTTTTTTTGCCTCACGTGTCTCCCATTTTGATAGGATTTGGAACGATGGTTCTAGTGATTCTTCTGCCTGCTTCTCACACGAAATGTCCATAAATGCCTGTTTTTCAGGTCCTGGTTCCTCTTCGATTTGTTTTTCTGGTTTTTCAGGTGTTGTCAGGATACCGACTTGTTCAAATTCAGGTATCGTTTCACCAGTGAGAGATTCATCAGGTTGTGGTTGCTCTGGATGGTGTTCTTCTTCCACAGGCTGCCATTCTGGAAGGTCTGGTTGATTTATGGATGTGTCTTTCTGTTGTATCTGTTGTTCTGTTTCTGGGGCGGGCGGAGATGGTTCTCTAGGAGTTACTTCCACAAATTCGGGGAGGTTGACATCAGCCTTTTCTACTTCAAAGAGGCTCTCTGAATTAAATATCGGTTCCTGCGTTTGAATTTCCTCTGGAGGTTTTGACTCTGATACTAGCTCAAACTTAGGCAGGGTTGCAGACGGTTCAATTTTAGGTAGTGGGGGTATAAAACGAGGCCTAACAGGGGTGATTTCATGAATAAAAACCTTTGGTTCCATCGAAGTAAAGCGAGGGAAAAAACCAGCGGATTGCGATGAAGGGTACACAGAATCCCCACGTAATCGTCTACGGACCGACTCAAGGGTTTTCTCATTGTGTGAGAGGAGAGACTCAAGAGCAGGGTCTGACGAATTATCCAAAATCCTCCGTAGTTTTGTCAAATCATCTACTTGAGGTTTTTTCTCTTGAGACATAATAGTCAAAGACTATAAGATTCCACATATATTAATAAATTTCCTTCTGTAGCCCTATTTTTTATCAAATTTTCTTTATAAATGTATTAAAAAGGTTATTAAGCATCCACTTCATTCGTTTCTTTTTGAGGCCAATGAACTTTAAACACAGGGATATTATTTCGATTAAGGATTTTTCAAAAGAAGAAATTTATTATATTCTCGAGTACGCGAAGCAAATGATCCCATACGCAAAGGGTGAAAAATACACGACACTTTTAAAACAACAGATACTTGCCACCCTCTTTTTTGAGCCAAGTACCAGGACCAGACTGAGTTTTGAAAGCGCCATGCATCGATTGGGTGGCAACGTCATCGGGTTTTCAGATCCAAGTGGCACATCACAGAAAAAAGGGGAAAGTCTTGCGGACACCATCCGCATGGCAGATTCCTACAGTGATGCCATCGTTATCCGTCATCCGCAAGAAGGAGCGGCACGACTCGCTGCAGAATTTTCCGAAGTACCTATCCTAAACGCAGGCGATGGAGCAGGCCAGCATCCTACACAATGTCTTCTTGATTTATTTACGATATTGACTGAGAAGAAGAAGATTAAGGGTACCAACATCGTCCTCCTTGGTGACTTGAAGTACGGACGAACTGTTCATTCGCTTGCCTACGCACTATCCTTATTCCAAGCAAATCTGACATTTGTTTCGCCGGATACATTGAAAATGCCAAAAGAAGTCATCAATGAATGTAAGGAGTTTGGAGTAGAACCACTAAGTACCTCAAACCTAGAAAAGGCGGTGAAAGACGCTGATGTTCTATATGCAACACGAATCCAGAAAGAACGGTTTCCTGATGCCGAAGAATATAACCGTGTTGTTGGCAGTTATAAGGTTAACAACATGTTACTACAACAGGCAAGACAAGACCTTATTGTAATGCATCCGTTACCTCGTGTCGTTGAAATCGACCCTGAGGTGGATACGACACGTCATGCGGTCTACTTTAAACAAGCATTCAATGGCGTCCCTATTAGAATGGCACTTCTTTCTTTGATATTGGGAGGTAAAAAAATATGAAAGAACTAAAGGTCACGCCAATCAAAGATGGGACGGTGATTGATCATATCACCCCAGGACATGCGTTAAAGGTATTACATGTATTAAAAATCCCAGAATCCAGCGTATCCGTGGTTAGTATTCTTATGAACGTTAGTGGCAAAAAAGGAAAAAAAGATATCGTGAAAATTGAGAACCGAGAACTGGATCCAAAGGAAGTAAATAAAATCGCATTGATAGCACCAAAAGCAACCATTAACATCATCCGGGATTACGAAGTGGTAAAAAAACACAAGGTGCAACTCCCTTCAGAGGTCATCGGTCTTACCAAATGCTCAAATCCAACCTGCATATCCAATGCCCGTGAACCAGTTGAAAGCAGGTTTCATGTGATCAGCAGAGACCCCCCACGCATTAGATGTTATTACTGCGAACGAGAACCAGAGGATATTGCTGCCGGGATCATCTAGCCTTTTTTCCGTAGTTTCTCTAAAAGTTCTT
>MUGE01000259.1:0-2672 GCA_002900545.1 Thermoplasmata archaeon M11B2D
AATAAGTAATTCAAGAGATAAAAATCTCTTCGCTAGACTGTATATCGGACTTTATGATAGACTGCAGTGCACAAAAAAATTCCTGCAGCAGTAAATACGATCACACCGCTTGTTGCGACATTATACACAGCAGAAAATAAAATGCCGATAAGCACGCTTAATATTGATAAACACACAGTCAAAATCATGGTTCCCCGAAACGATTGTCTCAGCTGCAGAGCGGCAAGTCCAGGCAACACCATAAGAGCAACAACAAGAATCACCCCAATAACCTTTATCGACAGCGCAATCGTAAATGCGACGAGAAGGTTAAAGGTAAAAGTAAAGGACGTTACCGGTATGCCCGTGACCTTTGCTGATTCCTCATCAAATGTAATAGACAGTAGTTCTTTATAGAACGCTCCAAAGAAACAAACAGATGCAAAACCAAGAACAGCGACAATAAGAAGATCTGTTTGGTCTATGGTAAGGATTGAGCCAAACAGGTAGCTAAAGATTTCAACATTAAAACCACCTGCGATACTGATAATAATCAAACCACTTGAAAATCCTAAAGCAAGCATCACGGCAATGGCAGCATCAGATTTTGCTAGTTCTTTTTTCCGCATATACGAAATACTAAGAACCGCAACAATTGAAACGATAAGTGCAGTGATAAGGGGGTTGATCCCGAGCAACAAACCAAGGGCGATTCCCCCAAAAGCGGTATGGGCGATACCATCGCTAATCATCGATTCGCGACGAAGGATAAGAAATAGCCCAATCCAGGATGTCGCAAGAGCGGAAATAACCCCGCCAATTATTGCATATTGGAAAAATTGGTAACCAAGCAACGAAGAGATATCATGAATTAGTGAATCAATCATGATGAAAATCCCCCTTACATTCATGGTCATGGAATACGAAATGGAAATGTTCACCATAGACTTTTTTTAAGGCAACGTTTGGATCGATTTCTCGAGTAATATCGCTCATATAAACGTTTTTGTTCACGCAGAGAATTTTTGTCATACGGCAAAAAACACTCGATAAGTCATGAGACACGATAAGAATGGTGATGTTTTTCTTGAGGTTTAGGTCACTGAGGAGCTTATAAAAACTTTCCAACCCCGTTGCATCAATCCCTGCCACTGGTTCGTCAAGAATGAGAATTTCTGGGTTTCTGACAAGAGCCCTTGCGATAAACATCCGTTGTTTCTGGCCACCAGATAAACTTCCAATCCTTTTTTCAGCAATGTCATCGATTCCCATAAGAGTTAGGCATTCGCGTACTGCACTCCAATCAGTCTTCCGTAACGGTCTGCCAATAGTCGTACGAGTAATCCTCCCAAGACTGACCAATTCAGTTACTGTAAGGGGAAAATGGGTGTCAAAATGTATTGCTCCTTGTGGGATATATGCAATACGGTCCCATTCAGAGAATGTCTGTATATTCTTTGAAAACAAACGAATAGAGCCGTTTTTTATTGGCAGAAAGCCAAAAATCGCACGTAGCAATGTTGTTTTTCCACCTCCGTTTGGTCCAACGATACCGACATAGTCCCCTTTATTGATGGTGAACGTTGCATCTTGTATCACAAGGTCTTTTAATCGCATTACATCGACATGGCTAAATTCAAGAACCGGATTTTCTTTCATGGAAATTACGTTCTTTTTTTTATCATGAGTTTCTTTAGAGTCTCAGGCTGTTTTGTCATGTTTGTAGACCTATTTTTAGGTTTTGAAGGTTCCGTTCAAGTTGTTGAAAATAATCCATTCCATCAATTACCCCAGACATCAGATAGAGACGATAGATTTGTACCGATTGGTTTGTTTTTGATTCGATAGTATTTTTCAATGTCTGAGCATAGATGTCTGAATAGACGGGATCAATGTAGACCACGTACACTTCAAGGTCCATCATTTTATTTACAATTGCTGCTATGGTCGATGCGCTAGGCTGTTCATCAGCAGAAAGCCCAATCACACCACATTGTTTGAATCCATATCGATCTGCGAGATATCCAAACGCTGCATGCGTCACAATGATTGTATCTTTTTGTTTTGTCGATAATTCCTTTTTAAACGAATCGTCAATAGAGAGGAATCGCTGTTCTAACTGGTCCCATCGTTGCGTATAGTACTCCTGATGTTGTGGGTCTTTTGTAATAAGTGCATTGAAGATAGATTCTGCCTGTTGTCTGGCAATAAAAGGACTAATCCAGGTGTGTGGATCGTAAAGAGTATCGTCAGATTCGTTTGGGTTGTGGTCTTCGTATGTTTTTTCAATGAGTTCTACGTTCTTAGTTGTTTCAACAATGATTTTTCCTTCTTTATTAAGCGTTGGAAGAATATCATCTTCGAACCAATGGTCGAGATGTGCGCCGTTGTACAGGAGGATATCTGCTTTGTTTGCTGCAACAATGTCTGCTACTGTCGGTTGCCATGCATGAACGTCGGTATTGTCAGGGATAAGTTGTGTCACTGTTACATAATCACCTCCGATTTCGTTTGCGAAAAACGCTAGTGGATAAAACGTAGCAAGGATTTGAATCCCCTCTTTTTGTTGTTGTTCTACGCATCCACTGAAAACAAGACTGAATAGGAGGAAACTCTGAAGGGAAGTGAGTAGTATTCTTTTTTTTTGTATCGTTATCGCCCCTATGAACAGGGTTATTGAGCCGACATCTATT
>MUGE01000260.1:0-2670 GCA_002900545.1 Thermoplasmata archaeon M11B2D
CTTCCTTTATACGTGAAAATAAGCAACGCCGATAAGAAGATTTAACCGTCAAATCATCGACATGATATTTAATAACAATTACCTATAAACAGTGGAAAAACAGTAATTTGCGGGTACGTATTTTTTAGGAGATTTTTTCATAATTTATATAAATTCAGAGGTGTTTTATCCTGAAAAATTAAATCGTGATAGCATGGATGGCATGGAATACTTCTATGAGCTCTATACTGGTCTGCCCCGTGGTGGTCCTGGAGATAATACGTCTACTCGGAAAGCATTTTCGTATCTGAAAAATCTGCCATCCGAACCATTTATTCTTGATATTGGATGCGGACCAGGTATGCAGACCCTTGAACTTGCAAGAATTTCTAAGGGAAAAATCATCGCAGTAGATAACTATCAGCCTTTTTTAGATATTTTAATGCAAAACGCAGTCAAAGAAGGATTTGAGGACAGAGTTATCCCAAAAAATCAATCAATGCTAGAGATGGATTTTAAAGATGACACATTTGATGTTGTTTGGTCAGAAGGAGCATTATATTTTATGGGATTTCAAAATGGTCTAAAAAAATGCTATCAACTTCTTAAAAAGGGAGGATATCTCGCTGTAACCGAAGGAGTAATGCTGAGATCAAATGCACCAGCGGATGCAAAAAAATTTTGGGAAGAATATCCTGATGTTAAAGACATAGAAGGCAACATTCATGTAATAAAACAGGAACACTTCGATTTACTAGCTCATTTCACCTTACCTATGTCGTCATGGACAGAACAGTATTATGCTCCTTTGGAAAAAAAGTTACGTGAATTGAAAAAAAAATACCAGGGAAATACTACTGCCCTACAAGTGTTTGCCATATCCGAGAAAGAAATTGAAACATACAAAAAGTATTCTGATTATGTGGGGTATGAATTTTTTATAATGCAGAAAAATGAATACCATTGATAAAAGTGATGGTGAGATGATTTGAATACATTGGTAGATACGTATATCGAAAAACAAAAATCACCGCAGAAAGAAATTCTTCAAAAAGTACGAAAAATCTTCATAAAAACGCTTCCAGGTTGAGAAGAAAAAATGATGTGGGGTGCCGTAACATATGCTGGAGGTAAGTTTTATATTGCTGCATTGAAAAATCGTGTGCATGTTGGTTTTGCAATTACTGGATTAAACAAAGAAGAAATAAGATTGTTTGAAGGAACCGGTAAAACAATGAGGCATATTAAAATCAGTTCAGTTGAGGAGATAGATGAAGAACACCTTGTTAAAATAATAAAACTCATCGATAAGAAATCCGTCTGCGCACCTTGTTGAAAATGCAGGGGAAGGAATTTGAACCTATCTGGATATTAATACAAACTCCCATATCTAGACTTACAATTATATTCAAAAGTTGTAAAATTACGCCGAGGAGGAGATTTGAACTCCTGCGGAGCGGATGCCCCACGAGCTTTCCAGGCTCGCGCCGTACCAGTCTGAGCCACCTCGGCATGAATACGACCGCAATGTCATTCCTCTTTATGTCTTTTTCCAGATGGATGGATACGTGCCTTTATTCATCAACACCCGTTCAAGAGACGCACACAGACCTGTGTCTTTTTCAATAACCTGCTCTGAAGGAAGCTCCATTGAAACCAGGGCGACCCCTTCACCCTTAAGTGACATGACGGCTGCTATCTCACCTACTTTTATGTTCTCGTCGATTTCAACCACCCCTGGCACCGCGAGATTCGCTCCATGACACAACGCGTCGATTGCCGAATCACGCACCACAATCTTTGGAACAACCTCAAGAAGTCGTTCCATAGATAAAATCGTCCTTCGAAGTTCGGTCTCGTCATCTTCCTCCTTCCAGAAGACATATGCATCCTTTACATCCTGCAGGCTCACTGCCGAGTCCTCTGTGATGGTACCAACCCTCGTCCGCCGTAGCTCAGTAAGCTGTGCGCCACACCCAAGCTTCTTCCCGATATCAACACATAAGGTCCGGATGTACGTACCAGCTTCGCAGCCGACACGGAACAACACCTCTGTCCCTTGTATCTCAAGGATCTCAAGGTAGTATACCTCTCGTGTCCGTCGCACCCGCTTCACAGCAGATCGCACCGGTGGCATCTGAGAAATTTTCCCGACAAAGCTTGTACAGACCTCCCGTATCTTCTTTTCATCAACCTGCTTATGCAGTTTCATCAGGGCAATGTACTCCTTTCCTACGACCAGAAGCACCTGTAACGCACGAGGAGCATCGCCAAGAGCAATAGGAAGCACACCAGTAACTGCGGGATCAAGCGTCCCCCCATGTCCTGCTTTTTCGATTTCAAAGATTTCTTTCACCCAAGAAACCACCTGATGGGAGGTTGGACCTGCAGGTTTATCAAGATTGATAAAACCATTCTGTAACAACTCCCGAACCGTGCGCTGCGCGGGGGCCTTCCCGTAATGTGCATTGGTCGTCGCTGACGCCTTTATCAGTCGTTTCCTTTGTTTCAACGAAGGCAACATACTCATTTTCTCAGACATGCCAACTCACAGAATAATAGAGGAGGATATAAAAACTCGTTTATTCCTTCAGATACCTAAGAATAATCCCAAGGATTTCCGTTGGGGTTTTATCCCCTGTGTCAATGATGATATCATAAATCGAGGTGTCACTGATTTCAATGCCGTAA
>MUGE01000261.1:0-3579 GCA_002900545.1 Thermoplasmata archaeon M11B2D
ATAGGCAAGGGATATATTTCCATATTTCTCTGCATTGTTGTCATAACAAGTGCAGTAACCACAGCAACAACATTACAAGTTCGAAACGGAGAAACAATCGGGTTTCAAACACATAGAGAGTGTCTTAGCTATTCGTTTTCTTTTACACAACCAACCATTTCTCTGAAAACCGAATCTGATTCTTTGTACTCGAAAATTCAGATGTCTGGGTGCATGAATTTAGGCAAACAAGCTGGCGATCCTACCATCCCGGTGAAATTCATCCAGCTACTCCTACCCGCTAGTACAACTGTTGGCTCTGTGGAAGTCACAGGATCTACTGTTGAATTTAATTTAGAGGGCATCGATTTGACACAACAGCCTATTTATCCGTATCAGAACGAAGTACCCGTAAACAGTGACGTCCCCGGTGAGTTTCTTTTGAACGACGAATTATATGCGTCTAATCAACTCTACCCTGCAAAAAACCATGGAGAGTACCATATCGGATACTCCCGCGGATACGCGATTCTTGACATGGCCCTGTTCCCGATGCAGTACATACCAGCAGCAGGAGAAGCCTTTTACTACCCTGAAATGACCGTAACCATACACCTCAAAGAACAAAGTGGGTCTCACCCCCTTTTCCGCAACAATCCAAATGATAAAAAATGGGTACAATCACTTGTAAGTAACCCGGAGATGACAGCAACGTATCTTGGTGCTCCACCCTTTGAATACCCTGGGGGACTGTGTGATCCGACTGATCAGTACGACTATGTCATCATCACAACAACCCAGAACGGGTTGAACTACTGGGATATCGGAGGAACCCTTACCTATAATTGGAACAGCCTGATGGACAAGCATAACGGTGAAGGGTTGCAATGCACGTTGGTGACAAAACAGGATATCTTCGCCTGCCCTGATTATTATAATTCAACCGCGCTATTTAACGACACCCAGGCTCGCATCAGAGAGTTCTGCAGGGATGCCTACCAGGACTGGGGAACAGAATATGTCCTTATAGCGGGTGATTCTGACACTATGCCTGCCCGACAGCTGTACTATTCATACGAAGGGAATGTCGACTCTGATTTGTACTGGAGCAACCTTGATAAGAATTTCAATGCGGATATGGATACCCGATGGGGTGAAGAGGGAGATTTGGGATTTGATGTCTATTCTGAGTTATATATCGGACGTATCGTCTGTGACGAACCACAGGATGTCTCCAACTGGTTGACAAAAAGCTTCTACTATGCAGATAGCACGGACTACGACTATCTAGATAACGCAGCGTTCTATGGCGGTGATTTAGGATGGAACTGTCAGGGTGATGATTTCATCGATTATAGTGCGATAAAAACAACAACAAACTGGCTTGGCCCCATTCCCGGTGCCCATGGTGCATACCCAAGCTGGCTTGGGCTCCAGTACGGTTTTGAGACATGGAACCAGGTAAATCCCGGTAACATGTACAATCTGTCAGTGAAATGGACCGCAGAGCCACCAAACCCAGGATGGCAGGGAGGAAGTGAAAGTGCTGCGATTACTGGTCTACGAACCGCTATTAACAGTGATAAGGTCACACTTCTGAGTGGTGTTGCCCATGCAAACCATCAAATGTCCTTAGATGTCTATGATACCGTCTGGGCTACACAATACACAAATACAAAGCCGTTTTTCATTCACGATTGGGGATGCCACTGTGGTGATTTCGATGCAGGAGATGGTATCCTAGAGGTCATGCTCTTTAATTCCGATACCAAACTTGCCTTTGGCTGCGTCTACAACACCTGCTACGGATGGGGGTCTTTTGATGATACGAACTCGTCAAGTACCTTGCAGCAAAAAAGCTTTTGGGATTATTTCTTTGACACTGAAAACAATTCGCAGGATTTTGGCAACTGGCAGCTTGGAAAGGGACAAGCATTTTCCAAAGACCTCATGGCGCCCACTCTTAACTGGACCTATGCGAGCGCACCGGGAAGTTGGAGAGGGGTCATAGAAGGATGTCTGCTCTTCGGTGACCCTGCACAGACCATAAAAACTCCCTCACCAAGTGATGCGCCAACAAAGCCAACAAAACCTGTTGGTCAAATGTTAGGGATCTGGAACGTTGAGTATCCCTACACCAGTAGTTCAACAGATCCGAATGGGGATCAAATTTACTATCTGTTTGACTGGGCAGATGGCAGCAACAGCGGCTGGCTTGGTCCGTACTCCTCAGGCCAGACGGTCACCGCGTCCCATACCTGGACCGTCCTTGGCGTCTATGAGGTCAAGGTACGGGCGCGAGATATCTGGGGTGCCAGTAGCGACTGGTCTGACCCACTTGAGGTCACGATTACGGATAACACCCCACCAGAGATCCCTGAGATAACCGGGACGACTGAGGGTAAACCAGGCAACGAGTACCTCTATAGCCTTCTGACAACAGATATGCAGGACCAAGAGGTCTATTTCTTTGTTGACTGGGGGGATAACACCACAAGTGGTTGGCTTGGTCCGTATGTCTCAGGTACGCAGATTCATGTTACCCATTCCTGGGCTGAGAAAGGAACCTACACGGTGAAGGCGAAAGCAAAGGATAGCATGGATATGGAGAGCGACTGGGGCAGCCTTACGGTTGTCATGCCGATGAGCTACCGGTTCTCGCTGCAGGTGTTCCTCCAGCAGCTCTTAGCTCTTAGAGATGTTCCCGCGGATGTTTCCACTCCTGCGGAACCTCATGGGGTACTAAACAGCCCTCCCTCTTTTTTTTTTTAATAAAATAGAAAATACCTCGGTTAAAAATCGATCAGTAGTCTACTGGGAACGACGGAGAATCTGACCGTTTCTTTAGATGTCCACATTCTGAACAGATACTATGACGGTGATCAAAGCATCTTTCGCAGACAAGCCGTCCACAGAGATGACAGGTGAACATGCTCCCTGGTCGTCCACACATGGAACATAACCCAACAACATCGGCCATTACCCTTCACCTCCCAAGTGACACAAGTTTTTTCCGTAATTCTTCCAAAGGCATCTCAGTGATAACAAGTGGCATGTTCTCCCGTTCTGCAAGCTGCACAGCCAGCGAGTCCACGCCACCTGGTTGATGATACACCACGAGAGATGGTTTCACCGGATGGATACGTATCGCGATCATCGGGCTTCGACCAAACTGTATTTTCGTAAACACCAATGCCCGTTCCGTGCTCCACCCATACAGTTTTGGATAGTTAGTGGCAGTCAGAGTTTTAATCGTCTCAACCCCATCGATAAGTGTAAAACCTTTCACGGTCCGATCAAGGCTGATGCTTGCTGAAGTTGCGACTTTTCCGTTGATTTCTTTAATGAGTTTTTGAACAGGTATCGCATACGGATATTCCATGATATCGATGATGCCATCTTGGGTCTTTACCATGAATTGATATTTCTGAATGGTTACACCACCATGTTTTTTCTCATCAATTTCTAAGAACGCATCGATAATCCGTTTCACGGAATGGATTCCAGGAGCTTTCCTTCTCCCCGATTCATAATCGCTAATGACGCTTTGAGCAATCCCTAGGAATTTTGCTAAATCTGCTTGAGCGATATCAAAGGTGG
>MUGE01000262.1:0-2660 GCA_002900545.1 Thermoplasmata archaeon M11B2D
AAAGCAACCCCGCAAGATAGTAAACCTGAGGAAGGTGGACGCTATCATTGTTCCTGGTGGGTTCGGACTGTCTGGTGTCGAAGGGAAGATTACGACCATAAAATACGCCCGTGAGAACAGGATC
The DNA here is from genome assembly GCA_002900545.1 of Thermoplasmata archaeon M11B2D. GTDB lineage: Archaea > Thermoplasmatota > E2 > DHVEG-1 > DHVEG-1 > SM1-50. The sequence continues at coordinate 125 of MUGE01000262.1, forward strand.
CCCTATCTAGGATTATGTCTCGGGATGCAGCTTGCTGTCGTAGAATACGCACGAAACGTCTGCGGACTAAAAGGTGCGAACACGACAGAGGTTGAGAAAAACACTCCGTATCCTGTTATTGATTTCATCCCTGATCAAGTAAAGATCGTTACGGAATCTCGGTATGGTGCCACGATGAGGCTTGGTGCGTATCCCGCAGTTCTTACCGAAGGATCTCTGATTAGGAAATTGTACGACAACCAAAACAAGGTCTATGAGCGTCACCGACATCGTTATGAGGTTAACCCACAATACATTGAACCTCTGGAAAAGAACGGCCTGCTGTTCTCAGGTCGATCGCCTGATGGGATTCTTATGGAATTTATGGAATTACCTGGTCATCCGTATTTCACTGCGACCCAAGCACACCCTGAGTTTAAATCAAGACCAATGAAACCAGCGCCCCTCTTCGACGGTCTTTTAAAAGCTGCGAAGAAAAAGAAAGAATAACTTCCCTTACATTGTTTTTGGCTCGAAAATGGTTCTATGTAAAAGAAGGTTGCTTCCAAAGAACCACAGCGGTGGAATCAACGCGACGAGCATAATGGAGATATACAGTGAACTGAGCATGATTGGGGTGGTGGCGTACATGAAAATGACAATGATACCAATGAATCTTCTGATACGGGACCGATCAAACGTTTTTATAGAATATAACTTGTAGATAAAAATAAACGTTAGTGTCGCCAGAACCAAAAGCAATACGATTTGCCAAAGCTCTGCGTGAAGGTCAAAGCAAACAAACGGGAGGAAAATAAGCAGGATACGTCCGGTTTCTATCAGATACCCGGTTGTTTTAAAGGAGAGTGGTAAGGCCATAATACCGGCATGGACTTTTGCCCCCAACCGGATCGCGACGGTATTTGCACTTCCCTCTTTGTCATGATCGATATCCTTTATCGCACCGTTAATCATATTCATAAACAGTACTTGCAATCCTCCGATGAGTGCGACGACGTACGCAAGCAACGTAGGTGTCCCAATCGTGGAGGCGCCAAATAAGATAAGAAAGAAAATAGCGCCGGCCACGAACAGGTCCATCCCTGGGTACTTCTTGCTTGCGATGTCATACACGGTCGCAAAGAGATAAGCGGCTAAAAGGATAAACAGCAGTAGTATGTACCGCTGCAGTTCTGAATAAAAGAAAAAAGAAAGGAGAAACGATCCAATCATGCAGCAGACCGCAAAGGTAATAGCCTGTTTGCGTGTGATGCTTCCTCGGACCAACGGTCGAGTCGTAAGTTCCTTTGAGAGCTTATCAACTTTGATATCGATGACATCGTTTAGGACAAACCCATACGCGTGGGCGAAGCTCCCGATGATAAACAGAAGAAACAATTCTAAAAGAGACAACGTTCCGATATTCCACATGGACAATGCACCAAGCACAGGGGCAACCGCGGTCAGCCCCATGTTGAAGAGCCTGGTAATTTCGAGATAGTCACGAAGCATCTGCAGAAAAGTAAACCACAGGCGCATAAAAAACCATCGGTTTGTAACCTATAGCTTTTTATACCATTCTGCATTTTTTAGACCTGATGCTTGCAAAACTCCGCTCGTTCGCTGATATTGGAAGAACACAGGGAATAACAACCTCGGCTTCTATTGCGATCGTTGGTGCGTTGACATCAACAGCATCAGTCGAATGGTACCATATCCTCTATTTTACAATAATTACGATCATCGCTCATATGGCGCTTAATACCTACATCGCCTTAGGCGACATAGACCTTGATGCACACACGTATGTCCCTTCAAGAAACCCGGTTTCTGCAGGTCTTCTGTCGAAAAAAGAGGCAATGCTGTTTGTCTACGGTGGAACCCTGGCCTGTCTATTTTTGATTGCTATACTCTTCCTTCATCTTGACAGTCGCTCGGTCCTGTTCTGTTTTCTTTGCATGATACCCGCCTATGGTTCACTGCTTTGGTATGGCTGGAAAGGGAAGAAATTTTTATTATCCTATGATTTTTCATTTTCTGTTTCCTATTCCTTTTTTGTTCTCTTCGGTGTCTTTGCTATTGGTGGATTTCCTACAATGTACACCTGGATTTTCATCGGAGTTGTCATCTTCGCAGCCACCGCGTTCGCCCAATGGGAAAACGGCTTAAAAGACGTTGACGCGGACCGGAGCGTTGGTGTAAAAAGCTTTGCGGTTGTCACTGGTGTAAAAAGCAATCAACGGCTGCACGTCGCACACCCATATTTCCTCTACGGATGTACATTAAAAGCAGGTTTTCTCTTATGTAGCTTTTCTGCGTATTGGATAACGCAAAACATCTACTATCTTTTGTTCTTCCTGATATACGGAATCCCTTCCCAAGTCTATATCATGTATCGGTTTTTAGTCAAACAAAAACCACTTGAACATCGAAGAACCATCCTGCTTGATGTGACTTTTGCCGCAATTCTTGGGTATTCGACGATTATCGGAAAAACCGGTGTTATTCCGATTGTTCTGCTGATTATTTATCTCATCGGAGGGTACCTGATAGGTTC
>MUGE01000263.1:0-2642 GCA_002900545.1 Thermoplasmata archaeon M11B2D
TCATTGTTTACCAACTCAAATCAAAACAGGTTGGTGGGAGGTACAAACGAAAAATGGAAACAAATATTAGAAAATGTAGGCCAACATTCTATCGAACAACAACATCCACAACAAGATGTGGAGGAAATGGGTGAACAAACAAATGTAAACAAAAAATTAGACGTTGAAAAAATCAAAAACCCGTATATCATCGACCCAACGCAGTACCACACGCAGGATGCACTCTTCAACGCCATCAAGCACTGGTGGGTCTTTAAGTACCGGAAAAACGAAAAAACCATCAAAGACAGACTCCGCTACGCCAAAAACATGGCAGCACACAACGTGTTTCCAATCAACTGGTTTGATCTCAACCCTATCCAGATCATTGCCTATCTCGAATACAAAGAATACCAGGAATACAACAACGAACGAGGAAAACACCAGATTATCAACGAATGGAAGACCATCAAAACCTTCGCCAAAGCCTTCGGAATCGACGCAACCCTCTGGGGATACATACCACCCAGTCCACCAAAACCTAAAGTACAAATCATACCACTGCCGAACACCACCTACGAAATGATCCAACACGACTACTCAAAAAACCTCTACAAAAACGCGCTCGTGCAATACATCCTGATCCACGGCTTTCTCATTGGATGGAGACCAGGCGAACTCCTCATACAGAAAGCAAGCGATGTATTCCTCGAAGACGGCTATCTCATCATCACCGAAACCAAAAAGAACAGACAACCCCGGCAGATATTCCCAGAATCCGACCTCATGACGAATCCACGAAGAAAAAGCATGAAAAACTGGATAGAACACTGGCGACCCAAAGTAGAAAACCAATACAGCAACGACTACCTCTACCTACAACCCAACGGCAGACCATTCACCGAAGCATATCTTAAAAAATTCCTATGTCAACACGTCAAACCCGTCTGGAGCTACTACCATCCGTATGTGATGCGGCACTGGTGCGCAATCGCACGACTAATCAAGAGTAAAGTGGACACCAAGAAGTGGGATATATGGGATGTAAAAGAATGGCTTGGGCATGACAAGGTCACCACAACTGAGGGGTACGTACAATACGCAAAAATGTATTACCGTAACGCATCGTACGATTGGATTAAAGCCCTCTTGAAATTCCATGCCGACAGCTACGACGTGGGACAAGAAAAAAGCTTAAATTCGAAAACACCCCAAAATACCTTGGTTTCGACTGGAAACAACAGGAGTGGAGGGGTATGCTCCTGTCGGGATTCGAACCCGAGTCGAAGCCTCGAAAGGGCCTCATGATTGGCCGCTACACCACAGGAGCAGGTTCTTTTATCGAAATAGCCCCGAGAGGAGTCGAACCTCTGTCGCTGGCTCCAAAGGCCAGAATGATTGACCACTACACTACGGGGCTAACCGTTCGTTCCAGTGTAATGGGCCTGGGATTATGATCACCCTATATAACAGTTTCACGTTTGTGAAACCTTATATCATACAAATGAGTTTACCTCTGATGAGGTGTGCTCGTTGGTAGATATACAGCTCGTTAATAAAGTCTCTGATGAACTAAGAAAACAAAACAGGTCCATCGCTACTGCTGAATCATGCACGGGAGGCCTTCTTGCACATACGCTTACAAACGTTTCTGGAAGCTCTGACTATTTCGACCGTGGTGTTATCACCTACAGTAACAGAGCAAAAAACGAGATGCTTGGCATACCAGAGGAACTATTAAAAAAACATGGTGCCGTAAGCAAGGAAGTCGCAGCAGCCATGGCACAGGCAATTCGACAGAATGCACGGGTTGATTGTGGTCTTGCGACGACAGGCATTGCTGGGCCAACTGGTGGGACAAAAGACAAACCGGTTGGGCTGGTGTACATCGCTCTTTCCACAAAGGATACTCTTATTGTCAAACAATTTCTCTTCAGTGGTGATCGTATATCAAATAAAGAGAATACCTGTACGAAGGCATTAGAATTAATTTTAGAACTACTCTCCAAGAAAAAGAGTTGAACCTTGTGTTATCGATTGATGGTTCGTACGGTGAAGGTGGTGGACAGATCGTTCGTACTGCGGTTGCGTTATCGGTTCTTACCAAGCAACCAATCGAGATATATAATATTCGAGCAGGACGGCCGACCCCTGGGTTACGCCCGCAACATTATACAGCACTTTCCTGCATACAGAAGATATGTGACGCTGACGTAGATGGCTTGTCTGTTCATTCAACAAACTTGACATTCACGCCTCATGACATTAAACCAGGGGCGTACGCTTTTGATGTTGGCACCGCTGGTAGCATGACACTCGTGTTTCAAGCATGTCTGCTTAGCTCGTTTCACACGCCAACTCCTCTAACAATAAAACTACGTGGTGGAACAGATGTCAGATGGGCGCCTTCATGGGATTATTTCTCCCATGTTTTTCTGCCTTTGGTTTCAAAAATTGGGATTCACACTGAAGTTACATTACTACGACGCGGCTATTACCCAACAGGTGGGGGGGAAGCGATTCTTACAGTTCACCCCGTCGAAAAACTGTTTGTATTTTCCGCAGACGAACCACAGAACTTCACCGATATGACTGGGATTATTCATCGTGCAAACCTCCCAGACCATATCAGCACACGTATGAAACATGCGGCAATAAAAACG
>MUGE01000016.1:0-12048 GCA_002900545.1 Thermoplasmata archaeon M11B2D
GGATGGCGGCCAGTGGGTTTGGTGCCATCTTATTTACCTTAGGCGTATATCTTCTCATCAGGACATTTGGCTCGGAGAAAAAAATTGCACTGATCTGGCATGAATTCCGGGCAGGTCTGCTACTGGGCAGACCTTCGTTTTATACAACCATCCTTGCATTTGTCATCATCGTGGTCACCGTGTTTTACGCATATAATAACACGTTTAACCTGTATCAACAATACCTAGATGTCCTCATCCTTAAATTTCTCGCGGCGATCACCTGGGGGATTGTTGCAGCAGGACTGCTTGCTGCTTTCGGGCGGGTCACTGATGTGTACATCAGAGAAAAAAAAATCCTCTGGTCCTACTGGATCGTCCCGTTTTCGTTGTTTGGGTTTGGGTTCATTGGCTCTGTTCTCTTTGACACCTTTGGTCAAGTTATCTGGGAATTCCATAAAGACAAGATGTTTTTAATTGACGTCTTCTACACCCTTTCGTTCTGGGGGTTTATCGTTGCAGGAATCCTTATTGTGTTTATCGGTGCTGTCAGCAACCATTACATCAAAGAGGAGTTTATCCATGAGACCTATGAAGCCGATATTGAAGAACAGACCAAAAGCATCTTGAAAAATCATGCGAAATAACAAGACAACCATTACTTTAATAACTCTTATTGTATTCAGCGCCAGAGAGTATGTCGATTATTGAAAGCATCCTAGTTTTTCTTGGTATCATTCTAGTGTACGCAGGAGTGGTGTTTCTCCTCTCTAAGAAAGGGGTTCTGAAAAACCATAACATTTCGTTTTATGGGCCTGCATTGATGTGGCGGACACAGAAAGGAATACAGTTTCTCAAGAACCGTGCGAAACGAAAGCACCTCTGGAAATTCTATGGGAACATCGGCATTGTCTTTTGTTTTGTCACCATGGTACTAATGACAATCCTGATGATCATGACAGCTTGGCTGGTATTTGGGTTTACCCCGGCACAGCGCGAAACACTCCCCGGACCAGAGGTGGCTCTTGTGCTTCCTGGCATCAACCCGCTCCTTCCCTTGGAATACCTCGGATATATACTCGTTGGACTTGTCGTCGCAATCATCGTCCATGAGTTCTCCCATGGGATTCTTGCGTTGGTTGATTCTATCAAAGTGAAATCACTTGGGCTTCTCTATTTAATCGTCCCTATCGGAGCATTCTGTGAGCCTGACGAAGAAGAGGTGAAAAAAGCAAAAATCCTTCCTCGGATGAGAATTTATGCGGCTGGACCAACAGCGAATTTTGTTATCGTCATTATCAGCATTCTTCTGTTCTCAGCATTGTTTATGACGTCAGTGCAGCCAGCAAGCCAAGGGGCGATTGTGTTCACGGTTGATTCAGACTCACCGGCGTCAGTCATCGGACTTCAAACCGGCGTCATCATCACTAGTTTAAACAACTCTGTTATTCACTCCGGTGATGAGTTTTTCACCGCATGGAACAACACCCAGGCAAATCAGACGGTTCCTATCACCTATATTAAAAACGGGACGTCTCAGACAACAGAGGTCCTGCTGGGAGACAAATACGTAGAATACGCAAAGCGATCGTCCATCTACATCAATAATGAATCCTACAAAGGAAAAGGGTACCTTGGGGTTCAATCAGTGCTCCGGGACTCTGTCTACCACGAGTATCTAGCCGTCCTGAAAAATCCGTTTTCAACATTCCCGCAGGGGCTGCTTACGTTCTACAGTCTTCCCTTAATTGGATATTTCGCTGGATACAACCCCATTGTTTCCCCGTTCACCGACACCTATGTGATTACTGGCCCGCTTAGTGTTCTCCCCGTTCCCCTTTTCTGGGTTCTTATCAATGCTATCTATTGGATCTTCTGGTTGAACCTAGCTGTCTCGCTTTTCAACGTACTTCCCATGGTTCCTCTTGATGGAGGGTTCCTCTTTAATGACGGAATACGTGCGATACTTATGCGATTGAAAAAAGGATTAAAGGAAGAAACAAAAGAAAAAATCGTAAAAAACATCTCATTGGCGATCTCTTTGCTCATCCTTGGATTGATCCTTATCCCCTTTTTCATCAAATATATATAAAAAAAAGGGTTTTTTAATGGAGAAGCTCTGCGCCTTTCTCTATGTTGATGGTGCAAGGAGCGGAGAGTTTCATCCCTGCTTTGCGTAATGCTTCCCTTGCGGGAACTAAGAACTGTTCTGTGGTGTCCAGGGTCATTAAAATCTGATTCATTTTCACACGGGCAGCAGTCCCAACTGGTTTTCCATATGCCCGTCTCATGCCTTGGGAGACACGGTCAGCCCCTGCCCCGGTCGCCTGCTTATTCTCCCGGATAACGATATGAGGATAGACTCTGATGTGTAACCTATAGTTCGCAGAGCCTATGTTTTTCTCAAGTGCTTTATTTGCTGAGATACGTGCGGATTCTAATGAGTTGTGTCGCAGTTGACATTTCTCATTTGAAATCAATGCAAGTTGTATAGGAAACTTTGCTGTTTTATTCCCGATGACAAACTGCGTAAGACGAGATGGAGGAACACCACCCATATATTCTCTTCGAGTTGTTGCCATGCTTCTAACAGAACGAATCATTCGTGCTGGTTTCCGTGACATAGTGCTCACCTAGAATCTTCTGGTTCACTTGGAACACCGAAATAAGCTATTCATATATAACACTTTTTACTCCAGTTCACCTTCCTACAATTCCTTTGTTCCATAGATAACGAACCATAACATTTAAAACATACAGTAGCTTGCCTATTTGGATTTGTGAGAAAAAATGAAGGACAAATTAGTCATGCCAGGTGATCAGCTCTCCACTTCTGAAGAACTGTTACCAGGTGATGGGACCTTTGAAGAAAACGGGATCATCCGGGCAGCACGAATAGGAACCTACGTCATTGATGAAAAACATCGCACTGCACTAGTACAACCAGCATCGAGCACGCCGGTCTTGGTGAAGAAAGGAGATATCGTGATTGCAAAGGTGATAGTAGCAAAACCAACGATGATCATCGCCGATGTCATTCATGTCGCCGGGAAAAACCGCTCGGTCTCTGGTGATACCGATGCGACCATTCATGTCAAAGAAATCGCTCAAGGCTTTATCAAAGATGCCTCAACAGAGTTCAAAACTGAGGATTATATCAGAGCGAAAGTCATTCAAGTAAAACCAAGCGTGCAGCTTCAAACAAAGGATAGACATTTTGGGGCAATAAAAGCGCTTTGTTCAAAATGCCGCCATGCACTTGTTAAGAAAAGCCATGGTCTGGAATGTGAGAACTGCGGGAATAAAGAGCATCGACGCATCGCTGATGACTACGGGGCACTTGACTTGAAAAACTTATAAATACAAAACTATGGTCTGTGAGAACATGGATATGAAAACCGTCAGAAAAACAAAAACAGAGCTTGAACTTGAAATCACTGGTGAAGACGAAACGATTCTTCATCCGATAACGCATATCTTATTACAAAACAATCAGGTGGAATATGCTGCCTGCATGGCAGATAGCCCTCTTGCAACAAAAAAACGTCTCTTCATCCGAGTGAAGAAAGGGTCCCCTGAGGACGTCCTGAAAAAAGCTGTAAAATACCTTGAGGATGAAATAAAACAATTTGGTAAAAATTTCGAGTAACGCCCGAGCAGGCCGTTGATGATAACCCCTGATTTTGAGCATGAAATTGGTATCGATACATATTGGACGAACCAACCTGGGATTGGGGGAAAACTTCGGGTTCGTATCGATGACTTCCGTGTCATTGAACTGTTTTTATACCCTGCGAAAAAAGACCAGGGGCCGTTTACTATCGCGGAGGTCAGCAGTCGAAATTGGGAGACTCATACCCTTGTCCAAGAAATAGCCCATCGTTTACAAGTGTCGCAACGACGAATAAGTTTCGCGGGCACCAAAGACAAACGAGCATGGACGACACAGCTTATGTCCTTTGCGCACATCCCCGCAGAACAACTCGCATCTCTGTCTATTACCGATGTCTCTATACAGAACATCTATCAATCCGATGTACCCACACGTATCGGTGATTTACGGGGAAATCACTTTGAAATCACGATACGGAGCATCCCGAAGACCGTTACCAAAGAGCACATCACCTCTCTTCTTAGCCCGTGTAAAACAATTGGTGGTTTTCCGAATTTCTATGGAGTTCAACGGTTTGGTATCATTCGACCAATAACGCATCTTGTCGGCAAGTATATTGTTCAGGGGAAGTTCGAAAAAGCGGCTATGACGTATATCGCCCATCCGATGAGAGGGGAAAACGAGGCTACCTATGCATTACGAGAGGAGCTTGAAAAGACAAAAGACTACACAAAGGCATTTCATGACTATCCCGATGCATTGAATTTTGAAAAGGCAATGCTTAACAGATTGATCCAAAGTCCCGATGATTTTATTGGCGCATTCAAAGAACTCCCAAAAAATCTACTTCTAATGTTCGTAAATGCATACGAATCGTTTTTATTTAACAAAATCTTAAGTGAACGAATCAGACGGGGCCTCCCACTTCATCAAGCGGTTGTCGGTGACGTAATTTCCCCCATAAGAAAGAACAGTACCACCTCAGAAATTATCGCTGTGAAACCATCTAACATCGAGAAGGTCAACAAACAGATGTTGAAAAAAAAGGCAATCGTCACCGGTCTGCTAATCGGCTATGACACAGTGTTTGCGGATGGTGAAATGGGGGATATCGAACATGCGGTCGTTGAATCAGAAAAAATCGATCCACGTGACTTTATCATCCCGGAAATCCCATTTCTTTCTTCTCAAGGCTCACGACGAGCATTGCTTGCGTTGATGCCATGGATTGAATGGACGCTTCAGCCTGATGAGTTCTCAAAAGGAGATCAGGCGCTTCAGTTATGCTTCGAACTTCGGAAGGGATGCTATGCGACTGCTCTGCTACGCGAGTTTATAAAATCAAACGACCCCAAGAAGTACTAGAGTGGCTTTGGAAGGGAAATGGTTTTATCGAGGTTGTGTCATTACCTGACAACCTAAACCACCATCACTCCAGTCTGGTGTATGCAAATGATCCAATCTCCTTCACAGAAATACAACCCAAAAGAAGTGGAAGAACGTATCCAAAACTTCTGGAAAGAAAACCATATCTTTAAAAAATCGATTGAGTCGAGAAAAGGATGCCCACCATACGTTTTTTTAGAGGGACCACCGACTGCAAACGGCCTTCCCCATCCCGGTCATGTCCTCACAAGAGTCATGAAAGACTTAATCCTCCGTTATGAGACCATGAACGGTCATTATATCCTACGAAAGGCTGGATGGGATACCCATGGATTACCAGTTGAAATTGAGGTTGAAAAAAAACTTGGTCTGGAGGATAAACAGGCTATAGAGCACTATGGAATCGCAAAGTTCAATGAAGAATGCAAGAAAAGCGTCTTTCGATACGAACATGCCTGGGTGGAGATGACCCAGCGTATCGCATTCTGGCTTGACATGGATAATCCCTATATCACCCTGAAGAACGACTACATCGAATCGGTCTGGTGGTCTCTGCAACAGGCATGGAACAAAAAGCTTCTATATCGCGGACATAAGGTTGTCCCGTATTGTCCCCGTTGCGGGACCGCGCTGTCTACCCATGAGATATCCCAAGGCTATAAGATGATCGAAGATCCCTCAATTTTTGTCAAATTCAAACGAAAAAACAAGGAGGAGTACTTCCTTGCCTGGACCACCACGCCTTGGACGCTTATATCCAATGTCGCCCTTGCGGTCCATCCAACGGAACCCTACATAAAAATACGGTTGAACGGGGAGGTGCTCATCCTTGCCGAGGAACGGGCAGCAACCCTTCTGAAAGGTCAGGAGTATGAGATGCTTGACCGGTTCATAGGAAAAGACCTTGAGCATATGCAGTACGAACCGCTTTTCTCCTATATTACTCCAGAGAAAAAAGCCTGGTTCGTGGTGCTTGCTGACTTTGTCACCATGGAGGATGGCACAGGCATTGTTCATATAGCACCTGCGTTCGGTGAAGATGATTATAACGTCGGACGTGCCTATGACCTGCCAATCGTCCAACTTGTAAAGCTTGACGGTACCTTCCCTGAGGAGGTGACGCTGTGGCGTGGACAGTTTGTAAAAGACGCGGACCCAAGCATCATCCAATATCTCGAGGAACGCGGGTTGCTTGCCGGCACAAAAAAACACTCCCATGAATATCCCTTCTGCTGGCGGTGTGACTCACCGTTGTTGTATTACGCAATGGAGTCCTGGTTCATCGCGATGTCAAAAGTCCAGGAATCCCTGGTACGGAACAATAACGAAATCGCCTGGTATCCACCGCATCTACAACAGGGACGTTTTGGTGATTTCATCCGTGACGTGAAAGACTGGGCGCTCTCACGAGACCGGTATTGGGGCACACCGTTGCCAATCTGGACATGTACAAACAAGGACTGTCAGCATATCGAATGCATCGGTAGCGTACAGCAGCTCCGCGACCTTAGCGAATCGTTCCCAGAGGAGTATGACCTTCATAAACCATTTGTCGATAATCTTGTGATACGGTGCCCGAAATGCACGCAGCCGATGATCCGGGAAAACGAAGTCATCGACTGTTGGTATGACTCTGGATCATCATTTTTTGCACAGTGGCATTACCCGTTTGAAAACAAAGACAAATTCAATCAGAATTTCCCCATCGATTTCATCAGCGAGGCATTGGATCAGACGAGAGGCTGGTTTTATTCCCTGCTTGCAATCTCTACGTTTTTGTTTGACAAACACCCATATAAGACGGTTCTTACGCTTGGCTTGGTCCTGGATAAAGACAACCAGAAGATGAGTAAAAGCAAAAAAAACTATGTGGACCCCACCATCATCCTAGACCATGAGGGCGCGGATGCGTTACGATGGTACCTTATCTCCGCAAACGCCCCATGGATGTCCACCCGCTTTTACGAAGAGGCTGTCAAAGACACTCTTGGGAAATTCTTACTGACGTTTTGGAATTCCTATAACTTCTTTACCACCTACGCGGTGCTTGATTCCTTTGATGCAACACAAACAAAAATCCCTCTTCGAAAACGAGGATCTCTTGATCGATGGATCCATAGCAGGTTCAACCAGTTGATCCGCGACGTCCAAATCAATATGAAAGCGTTTGAGACTCATAAAGCCGCCCGGGCCATCGAAGCTTTCGTTATCACTGATTTCAGCAACTGGTACTTGAGACGTTCCCGGAAAAGACTCTGGGTCGAGGAGAGAACACCGGATAAGCTCTCTGGGTATCTCACCATGTATGAGGTCTTTGTCGGGTTATCTCAGCTTCTTGCTCCGTTCATCCCGTTCATCACAGAGGAAATGTATCTGAATCTAAAAAGAGCGGATATGCCAGAAAGCGTGCATCTGTGTGACTATCCTACGTTTGACGAAAACGCAATCGACCGGGATCTGGAACGAGGCATGGAGCACATCCGGGCTCTTGTCGAGGCGGGCAGAGCGCTTCGATCCAAAGGGAATATTAAAGGAAGGCAACCCTTGCCTTCAGCAGCGATTGTCTGCTCCGCGGAAATCGAAACATTAACACAATCACTGCTTGAGTTGATGAAAGAGGAGTTAAACGTAAAAACCATTGGGTACGAACACGACACTACCCTGTTTATGACCAAAACCCTCAAGCCGAAGGTCTCTCATTTAGGTCCAAAATATAAGCAGAAAGCAAAGGACATTGTCCAGATGCTTGAAACACAGGATATGCATCGTCTTTACCAACAGCTTATGAACCAGAACGAAATTGTTCTTCCCGTTGGAAGCGAAGAAATCAGATTGACCATTGATGACTTCGAGGTGGTTGAAGAGGTAAAGAACCATTATGCAAAAGCGATTGTAGAAGATATGACCCTTTTTATAGATACTACCGTCACAGTTGAATTGGAGGCGGAAGGATTAGCGCGGGAGTTTATCAGACGAATCCAATCCATGCGTAAGGAATTAAACCTTGCTGTGGAGGATCGGATTGTCACAGAGATCGCTTTTGATAAAAAGAAACGAATCTCGCTGGAGCGGTGGAAGGATCATATCAAAGAAGAAACACGATCAAAAGCCGTAACCTTCGTAGACAAGCCAACAGGGATGCTTCTGAAACAATGGGTGATCGATGATGTCAAAGTCGATATTGGTATACGAACCTAAAAAAACAAATCTGAGACGTGTAAACGAATTTTTTTATACGTATTCTATGATTTTTTCTGGCGAACCAAATGTATTTTATGGTGTTGATATTACCCCCTGTTGATGATCTGTTTAGGTATTGAGGGTACGGCACATTCCATCGGCGTTGGCATCATTAGAGATGTCAAAGGAACTTGTCAGGTCCTTTCCAACAAAATAAAGACCTACCAGCCGGAGAAAGGCGGGATTCATCCAAGAGAGGCCGCAAATCATCATGCGACGCACATTGCCAACCTCATCCTTGAGTCTGTTCATGCCGCAGCCGTTGATTTTTCTGACATTGCTCTTATCGCGTTTTCTCAAGGACCTGGACTTGGTCCTTGTCTTCGTACTGCTGCAACCGCAGCCCGTGCACTTGCGTTATCCCTTGAAAAACCGCTCATGGGGGTGAATCATTGCGTTGCGCATCTGGAGATTGGTCGGGGGACGGTCAAGGGATGTTCCGACCCGGTGTTATTGTATGTCTCTGGTGCGAACACCCAAGTAATTGCATTTGCTGAGAAAAAATATCGGGTGTTCGGGGAGACGCTTGACATTGGCATCGGGAACTGCCTTGATAAATTTGGAAGGACTATTGGTCTTGAGTTTCCTTGTGGACCGAAAATTGAGCAGCTGGCTACGAAGGGAATACAGTACATCCCGCTTCCGTACTCTATCAAAGGCATGGATATCGCGTTTTCTGGTCTGCTCACTGCTGCAGAGAACTCCGTGAAAAAAGGGGCGACGGTGGAGGATGTGTGTTTTTCGATGCAGGAGACGACGTTTGCGATGCTTACAGAGGTCACCGAGCGAGCGATGGCGCATACAGAAAAACAGGAGGTGCTTCTTGGTGGTGGGGTTGCATCAAACAAACGACTCCGGGAGATGGTGCAGACCATGGCCTTTGACCGTGGTGCAAAATTTTTTGTCCCATCACGGGATCTTTGTATCGATAACGGTGCAATGATTGCATGGCTTGGTTTTTTGATGTATGAGAGTGGGTCTCGGATGAGCGTCGAAGACAGTCTTATCAATCAGCGATTCAGGACTGATATGGTAGAGGTGACCTGGCGTGACTGAAAAAATCCTCTATCGTGGTGCTGAAGCAGAAATCCATCTGTCAACATATATGGGGAGAATCGTAGTACAGAAACGACGGGTGAAGAAAGCGTATCGTATAGCAGAAATCGATGCGCAGTTAATCTCCGCACGGACGCGAGAGGAAGCAAAGCTGATGACAGAGTCACGGACCATTGGTGTTTCGGTTCCTCTTATCTATGATGTTGATCTTTTGAACGGTATCATTACGATGGAGTATCTTGCTGGTGATCGGGTGAAAGACATCCTCAACGAATTGGATGAACAGCAGCGAGAACAGATCTGCCACCGCATAGGCGAGAGCATTGCACGACTTCATTCTCATGACATCATTCATGGCGATATCACTACATCGAATATGATCCTTCTTTACGATCGATTGTATTTCATTGACTTTGGTCTTGGATGTAAAACCATCGATTGTGAAACAAAAGCAGTGGACCTACATGTCCTTATGGAAGCCTTTGAATCAACCCATTCTCGGTTTTCCTCTTGCTTTGATGATGTGCTTGTTGGATACAAAAGACAATACCGGGGGGATCCGATCATGGTAATTGACACGATTGATGATATTGTACACCGTGGACGATATCGATGAAGAACCCAGAGAGTGTTACATAAATTCTTTTAATTTCGCTAGATTGGGATTTACAATAAGGTGATTATGTTGTATATAAAGGATCTGTCATAATCACGGTTTTTTGAATAATATCTGCATAATTCCCTGAGCGGATACTGCTGAATCTCTTTGCATATTTGAGGTCTATGGCAATGAAGATTAACCCCTTGTCTTATTCACCATGTATATACTGACTGTGCTCGATGATTCCCCTAATTTTTGATACTCTTTTTCCAAACGAGCAAATATAATATTTTCAATCGTGGTTTCATCCACAACCTTCATGGTTCGTTTTATCAACAAGAGAAACTTCCGGAGGGCTTGATGCTCCGTCTCGAGAATCGTCGTGTATCCCCCCAGATGATCTTTTTCTCTTCTAATTTTTTAATGGTTCTTCCGACCTTTTATGAAGAGAACCCGCAGTCTTTCGCGATAGTCTCAATGGTATTGTTTGAGTATTTCCTACATTCAAAAAGGACCGCAATTTCATCTGTACTTGACTGTCTCTCATTTGTCTTTAACATACTCTTTATCATAGATTTTTTAGACAAACATTTCCATCTCCGAATCAGGAAAAAATCAAGACGACGGTTGAAAAAAAAATAGGAGGTGGGCAGTCTCTTGTGTTTTGTACCTGCAATAATTAAATACACCATAGTTCTTCATCATCTGATAAGATTTCAAAAAGAAAAATCGAAAGGATGCGTATGAGACAATTGTATTTTATCACTAGTAATAAGGGAAAATTCCTTGAGGCAGCCGAAAAGCTTCGTCCTTATGGGTATCGGGTCGTACAGAAGGATCTCGGGTACCCTGAGATTCAGGCGGATTGTCTTACAGATGTTGTCACCTGGGCGGTATCAGAAATCAAGGAACGTTTTGATAAGGCATTTATGATTGAGGATGCAGGGGTTTTCATTGATTCACTTCAGGGGTTCCCAGGAGTGTTCTCAAAGTACGCGTTTTTTACTATCGGTTTATCTGGGATCCTTCGACTGCTGCAGGGTGAAGAAAACAGACAAGCGGTGTTTCGATCAGTATACGCATACAGCGAGCCTGAGAGAACACCCGTGATTGTGACCGGAGAATGCATCGGGACTATCGCAGGGAAACAACGGGGATCATATGGATTTGGCTATGACCCGATTTTTATCCCGAATAATGAGGAAAAAACCTTTGGGGAGATGACGATAGAAGAAAAAAATCGATACTCCCACCGTGCGAAAGCCCTTGAAAAACTTATCGGAGTTCTGAATACAAAACCATAATCTTTCGGACTATCAGCAGTATCTTGTTTTAGTCACATGTATGTTATTTCACACCAAGGGTTAAAAAGAAAAAAAGAACACTAGCTATGTTGCACGAAATATCCGGGACATAAGCAGAAAGTAATATTTTTCCAAACCCTAAGGTAGTGTTTTTTATGGTTTTTTCCTCCCCGGCTTTACACTGGGAGAGTATACCAGCCTTTGCCCTATAATCGGCAATCGATTTGATGATTCTACATAGGAGGAATATTGGAGGTATATCTATTATTATCTTTGTTTTTAGGAAGGTTGTTAAAGGAGTGAAAAGAGGCAGATGGAGACATTAGTATCATGGTTAAGAAAGCTGTTACTAAGACTGTTTTTATTATTACGGTTGTACTTTTCATGACAACCATCACTCTTGTTCTCTATTTTAATACTTCTTGGAGATTGAAAGGTTATCTCGTAAATCAGGTAAGAATTATACTCTCTGTTCTATGACGATATCTATTGTCCGGAAGAATTTGTCATAATATTCAAGGAACAATCTAGCTGTGATACACGCGTTCTGATACTATTATATAGTCGCTGCTTTCTCCACACCCCGTTTCTTACGTTTTCTTAAAAATCCAATTAAAAAATAAAAAACTACTGTTAAAATCAATATGCACATCAATCCCAATAGTATTATTCCCGTTAACGACAACGAAAGAAAAAATCCATCTTTCGTTGTTGCTACTGTATAAGAGATTTTACCTGGGGGCATATCTGGAATCGCTATTATTGCATATGTTACCGAAGAAATCAACCCCAAGATACTCGTTACAATTATCGATATTATCATGGCTAATGATAGATTTTTCCATTCTATTTTCATACAAATTTGAATT
>MUGE01000264.1:0-2629 GCA_002900545.1 Thermoplasmata archaeon M11B2D
GTGTTTGACTTTGATAAGCAAACCATCCAATCATCCATATCCTTTAAATAACCCTTCTTCATACGGAATTCTCATGGCAGTATGGAAAGGAAACTCAAAAAGAACCCTAACCGGACGACGTATACGATATGCACGAAATAAGAAACGGTTTGAGATAGGACGGGAACTTCACCTCACCACCATTGGACCTATGAAACGAAAAGATATCAGAACGAGGGGACAAAACAAAAAATCTCGCATTCTTACCGCAGACACTGCTTATGTTGTCGACCCAAAGACAAATAAAACCACAAAAACAGAAATCATCACCGTCGTTGAAAACTCAGCAAACGTCCATTACGTACGACGAAACATCATGAACAAAGGAGCGATCATAAACACAAAAATCGGCAAAGCAAAAATAACCTCACGACCAGGGCAAAGCGGCATTATCAATGCAGTATTGCTACCCAAATAACTTTCTCGTGTGATAATGCATGGTGTCTCGAGACGATAATAAATATGTGATTTACCCCCTTTATTTTGACGTAACCGTATCCCGATCAAACGGGCGGAGAGTCGCAAGGAAACATTCGGTAGAAAAACCAACATTAGAAACCATTGCAAAAGCGGCAAAATCCCTCGGACTCAACCCTATTTTGGAAAAAGACGCATTGCATTCATCAACACACTGGAAAAAGGAAGGAAGGATTCTTGTTGAAAAAAAAGGACCGAAAACTAGGCTTCTTCTCCAGCTCTCCAGCCGTTTGTAAGGTAAGAAAGTATATAATCTAAATACTATATTCTGGTTCAACTCTCTTGGAGCTGGGTTATGGAACATTCAGGACAACAATACGATGAAGCAAGTACGATTTTTTCTCCTGATGGCAGACTATATCAAGTAGAATACGCCCGCGAGGCTGTAAAAAAAGGCTCCACTACCATGGGATTCAAATGGAAGGACGGAATTCTTCTGCTTGCCCATAGACCGGAAACCAGTCGGCTTGTCAACTTCCGTTCACTTGAAAAAATCTACCAGATTGACGATCATATCGCCTGCGCAACGACAGGTCTTGTCGCAGACGGGCGACATCTTGTAGAGATCGCACGAGAAGAAGCACAGTGGAATAAAATCCGCTATGATGAACCAATCTCGGTAAAAGAGCTTGTTAACATCCTATGTGAATATGAACATATGTACACGCGGTTTGACGGCGTTCGACCGTTTGGGGTAGTCTTACTTATTGGTGGTATCGACGGGTCAGGCAAACATCTTTTTTCCACAGATCCTTCTGGAGCGTATCTTGGATATAAGGCGGTGTGCGAAGGAAAAAAAAGCAATGATGCGATGACTCTCTTTACAAAGAACTATACCTCCACTATATCCTTAAATCAAGCACTTGACCTGGGGCTTCTTACATTAAAGAAGATTACCAAGCAGAAGTTCAATACGGAAATGGTTGAAGCAGCAGTGATTGAAAAACAAGAAGGGTATATGAAATTATCAACAGAGGACATCAAACGAATAGTGGAGAAACAATCCTCTGAATAAGACGGGCAACAATATTTTGTACTCGTTTTTTCTTCTTATTTTCCTTTCCGATGCAATTGGAACAATCTGTGTCTATGGTAGGGAAACATTGCTTCTCCTACTGATCGGATGTCCTCCACCGAATAAAACGCATGAGGATGAATCTTATGAATTCTATCGATGACATCATCAAGGTCTTCTCGGCGAATCACTGCGAAAATAATCTTCACTGGGCCTTTGATTCCTTCTGCATCATGTGTTGTTACCCCGTATTGAGCGTCTTGAAGTGACTTAACAAGTTCCGAGACATCATGTTTGCATATCACGCGTACCATAACCATTCCAATAGAAAGTTTCTCCTCAAGTAATATACCAATAAAAGCACCCATTGCAAACCCAGCAGCGTATGCAACGGAGCAGATAAGGTTGTCCAAGTTCTGCATAATCTGACCGATGGCAAGCAACCAGATATTGATTTCAAGAAATCCGACTAGAGGTGCGGCATATTTTAGTCCATGCGATACAAAGATAATACGAAGCGTCCCTAGGCTGACATCGATTAACCGTGCGATGAAAATCAACAGGGGAAGTATGATCCATTTGAAAAGATCAGAGTTGTACAATGACAGTGCATCCATTCTTATTACCTTTAATTATTAAATAATACCTGATTTTCCGTATCATTGTTCATACTATAAACCTTTATCTACTACATAGTAAAATATGTAAAATATCATAGCAAAAGGGAGAAGATAGTGTAGAAAAATCAATATAAATCTTTACCGATATCGTATTGTCAGGCTTTGTAAAGACTATGAAAAAAAAAGGAAAGGTCATTGATAAAAAAACATCTCTTCCATCGTCAAAAACAAAAGGAAAAGATGATAAAGAGACAATGATGAAGAAAGTCATTGTCGGTGAAGATGAGTTTTGCCCAACATGTATGGAATGGCGGGCATACGACGAGACGACCGGGAAATGCATCGTCTGTGGCCGTCTTATTAAAAAATCAGGTGCTCGTTCCCAGACGATTACTGATGAATACGATCTTAAAGATTTTACAAGTGAGCATGATGATACATCAGAAACTAGTGAATTTTAGTCTAAAAATTAATTTTT
>MUGE01000017.1:0-11982 GCA_002900545.1 Thermoplasmata archaeon M11B2D
ATAGTAATGATTTATTCTTTTTTGCGAAGCAATCGTATCGATCGTAGAAATGGGATGTCAACCAGAACGTTACCAACAAGGATAATCATCCCTATAAACAACTCACCATCAAACTCCGATGATCCTGTACAAACCCCCCGTATGAACCAATCTTGCACAAAGAACAATGATACCGCCAGAGGAACAATGAGTAATAACGGAGCGAACCACAGCTCTAAGCGAAGCAACAATCTCCTGATATTCTCTTTCATTATGGTATTTTGTTTTCCCATGGATCTTTTACCTCTCATTTACCGTTCATAGAGATACTGGATAAATTATGGGTGGTGGTAAAATATCAATCTGAATCAGTGACAAGCCTTGCCAGAGCAGAAGTATGATGACCGCAGGAAGCATCTGGATCATGAAATCATCATCCAGATAGCGAAATTTCCTTGCTTCACCAATCACCGATGCTGCTGCGCCTATAAGAGGAACAAGCATCAGAACCCACCCATCTGCTCGGTACCAGGTTCCTAGGAAAAGAAAGAAAGAAACAAAAAAACCAAGAAGATATGCACGTTTTTTTCCAAGATAGTGCCGGCCTTCACCGATGATCGGGTCCGTAAAAGAGGCGCACAGGATGCAGGGGATTGCGATCTGCTGGGGAAAGAATACAAATAAAAGGAGCACAGCGACACCGAAATAAAGGTAGCTTGCTGGTCGTTTCTTTTCATAACTTCGTAAGCCAAAGAACCGCTGATGGTCGACGTCGCCTAGGAGACGTTGGTATTCAACGACAATCATACATACGACGATAAGTGCAGGCACTAGAATTTTTGCGATAGTGACCCATTCTTCATCAGGTAGAAGGTAATAGAATAAAAACGACGCTGCAAAGGTATGGAACGCACGGCGGAACCAATGAGCATCAACCTCTATGGCATTTATCCGTTCCAAAAGCTCTCTCTGATATACCGTCATCTTTTGTTTTGTGATTTGTAAAGCGTCTTTTGTGGTAATCTCTGGGAAAAGCATTCCTTTGCACATCCTTCCAAGAACAAGAAAAGAGGACCTACTGTAGAATATCCTGTCGTTCTAAGGTCATCATCCCTTGTTTGCTTCCCACGATAACCTCATCAGCCAGACCGATGAACAGCCCGTTCTCCAAGACACCCGGGATATTGTTAATCTCCTTTTCTAATGCCTCGGGGTCTGCGATCTTCCCAAATTCACAATCGAGGATATAGTTCTGGTTATCCGTGATAAACGCCTCATCCATGATTTTCCGTAATTCCGCAGTACATCCCAGTCCTTCGATGATTTTTTTGGTGGCAGACCACCCAAATTTCGTGACTTCTACGGGAAGGGCGCAGTCGCATCCAAGTCCTTTTACAATCTTAGTTTCATCAACGATGATAATGACTTTTTTTGAATGATAGGCGATAATTTTCTCCCGTGTAAGTGCACCACCACCACCTTTAATCAAATTTAGATTTGAATCCACCTCATCAGCACCATCAATAGTGATGTCAATTTCCGTACGATCATCAAACTCTATTAAAGGGATTTTTAATTCCATGGCTAATCTCTTTGTTTTCAAAGAGGTAGGGACGCCTTCAATGTGCAGACCGGTTTTTATCATCTCCCCGATTTTCTTTATCGCATATTCAACGGTAGAGCCAGTGCCTAACCCGATGGTCATACCATCTTCAATATATTGCACTGCTTTTTCCGCTGCTTGTTTTTTCATCTCTTGTTGTTCCACTGGTCCACCATCAGGGTAATACAACAAGGAATACAAAAACTTATACATCTTCTGTTAATTACGTATCTAGGGACTATGCTTGGAAAATGCGACGAACATGGGTATTACCGTGGAGAGGTCTGCCCCGTATGCAAAGAGAAAGGAAAATTCCTTATGAGCGACAGAGAACTTGATTCTCTTGGTCGTATAATGGCAGGTGTTCTTCGCCATTTCCCAGAGAAAATGGGTGTCATGGTCGATGGACATGGCTGGGTTGATATCTCTGAATTTGTCGAAGCGGTCGGGGTGAGCAGATCAGGATTCCAATGGTTAAAAGAGCATCATATCGAAGCGATAGCGTTGACAGACCCAAAAGGAAGGTATCAGATTGACGGCGGGATGATTCGAGCGACGTATGGTCATACCATTGACATCCGTCTTGATGATTTACCACCTGCGGAGATTGACGAGTTTTTCTATCCGGTGACCGAAGAAGAAATCGACATCATCCTCGAAGGGGGTTTAAACCCTATCGATCGGAAAAACGTCCATCTCAGCGGCAGCATTGAAAAAGCGATAGAGGCAGGAAAGGTACGAACAGAAATCCCCTTGATTTTACGTATCGATGGGAAAAAAGCAAGAGAAGATGGTATTAAGATATTTCATGCTGGTAAGGATGTGTATATCACGGAGCGGATCGATGCGAAATATATCTCGAAAGCTGAAAATTCTGCTCCTGTGACAGGACCTATGGAGGAGGAAGCAACAGCAGCATTGCAAGGGGAGCCAATTGAAATCGATGATACGCAAAACAAACAAACATCCAAGCACGAACGAAAGACTAAAAAAAAGACAAAAAAAACCGAGGAACCAGAGTAACGGTCGTTATTTCTGCTTTAGAAAAGCGATGGTGTCCTGGCCTGCTTTCACAGGATCCCCGACTTTTACCGGTATCGATTGGATTTGGTCTGCTGGGAGGTTAACGTCAACTCGGGAGCCGAACCGGATGATACCGATGCGATCTCCCTTTTTTAGAACATCTCCCTCTTTTATATAGGGATAGATGCGTCGTGCGATAAGCCCTGCGATTTGTACTACCGTCACCTGCCCGATCGCGGTGTCAATTGTGATTTTGACCCGTTCATTTAGATCAGATTCCTTTTTCCAGGCGCGAAGATGATAACCTGGAAAATGCGTCATGTTCGTGATACGTCCATCCAGCGGCATTCTGTTCACATGGACGTTGTTGACCTCCATGAATATTGAGATAAGACACAGGTTGTCCTCTTGTTTGATGTCTCTGATTTTTCCGTCCGCAGGAGCAATGATGCCTTCTCCAATAACTCGTTCTGGGTCACGGAAGAAAATAAGGAAGAACACAAGCACACAAAAGGCAGGAATAAAAAAAGAAACAAACCATAGTGAAAACCAGCTTAATCCTAAAAAAAGTATGCTTAGAAACAAGGGCCCTGTCACCAAAGGCCAGCAACCTTTCGCTATTCTCATACTTGTTCACTCGCTGATCGTGTATGAATTCCGCATTCCCCTCCCTTTTTAAGGGTTTTCCTCCATCGCCCATCTCGCTCGCTTTCATGATCGAAGATAGGAACCGTACACGGTTCACATCCTAAAGATCTGATTCGTCGGCCATCCTTGTACTTCTTCCTATACCAGGGATGCGAAAGCAGTTTATTGTTTTTAATATATTTCCATATTTCCTCTTCAGTCCATGCGAGAAGAGGGTTTATTTTCGTCTCATGGTCACTTATCCGCTCCACCTCAGGAACGTATCTCCGTGTAAACCCCTCTGTGTTACGCAGCCCACTCAACCAGGCTTGTAACCCCATGGTTGAATATGCATAACGAACCGGAACAACTTTTAATAATTTGCAGCAGAGATCAGGGTTTTCATAGTAGATTGCATTTCCTGTTTCTTTTTTCAGCTTCTCTTCCTCTCTATGGTAGTGTTCCATGGGTAATAAGGTGACGTCGATGGTGTTTTTCTCAAAGATTTCTGGTACGGCGTCCGCGACCATGAAGATTCTTGGTTTTATGTTGTACTCTTTTATGACCTTGACAACGAACTCAATAGTTTCCTTTGGTTTATGGATGGTAAGCACCGAGAAGATGGGGATATCAGGGTTTATCGTTCGAGAGAGATGCAGCAGCACCATACTGTCTTTGCCCCAGCTGCAGGCTACTGCGACTTTATTCCCATACTTGTTCACGGCATCTTGGATTAGATACTTTGAATGTTGTATTTTTTCCTCGAGAGTCTTTTGGCTTATTTGGAGTTTTTTTGTAAGGAATTTATATGGTTCGATATGCATCCGTTTCCTTTTTATTTCTTTTCGACCACCACCCGTGATGTTCAACAAAATAGAATCCTGCAATGACACTGTTTCTTTTTCTATCGCTTGTTGTAAAGATGCAATGGTTACCCCAGCCTCCGGAACAATGCTGATCCCTTCGAGTTTTTCGAACAATGCTTGTGCTTTTTCAATCTCTTCGTTGGTAACGCTGTACATCTCACCATTGGTTGCTGTTAACACATCGTAGATGCCTCCGGTCAACGAATACGCAGGAAAACGATTGGTCAGCACATGCGCTATGGTCTGATCGATAATTTTTTTTGCGGCTTCATCTTGATACCGTTCATCGATTGTCCGGGAATGATTCTTCCATGCGTCGACCATCGGTGCATAGGGGTAGTTTTGAGACCCATGGATTTTTGGTAGTTTTTTCCCAAAACGTCCGTCAAGAATCAGCCGTTCAGCGGTTTCATAGGCTGCGATAGCGCCAGGACCTGAGCCAAGTGCCTGAAAGTAATGGTCAGGGATGTAGCCAAGGAACCGTGTAGCATCAAGGATTATCGTTCCCACACTGTCACGTCGTGCGACATTCCTATACCCTCCTTCTGAAAGATACCCTTCGACGCGGGAGAACTGATTGGCAAGGGAAATCGCATCATAGTAATCCCCGTAGATAGGAAAGAGGCGTGTATAGGAGTTGGTTTTGGAAAAGGACCAGATTCGTCTCACCCGTGCATCTTCTGTGGCAAACAAAAAAATCGGGTATCGAAGTACATTAGAATAATATACAAACGAGATTGCGTTGTTTCCATCGGAGGACATCACTAGAGGTTTTCCTGAGTCAAATGTGTTCATAACTCGTTGGAAGGTGACTTGTGCCTCGAGATCCTTAAATGACCCTGTATGACAATACGGATAGGCATTAAAACAGATGATAAGGTTCTGTAGTCCAAGATGAGCTGCGAGTTTCGTACTTTTATACGTGTGAAAACAGCTTCCCTGGTCAAGTAACCGCGGGTCTATTTTTTGGATGGGAAGCCACTCATGGTATCGCCAGATTCCCTGATAGCTTTCATCAATGGTAAACCGTTTTTGTTCATAGACTGTTTTTAAAAGCGCATCACATTTATTTTCACAATGACAGATATAATAATCCTCGGAGTAGGTTTTTCCGCATTTCAGGCATTTTAATGTGTATTTCACGGTCCCTGCAAACATAAATTATATTATTAATATTTGCATTATAGAAATCAATACGCATGAATCCATTTCTCAATCCGATTACCGCCCTGCCTTTCCTTAAAAATTTTTTATTTGATGCACGCAGACTGCGGGCGCAATCTTTGGATAAAATAAAAAAATATCGAGATAAAGCGCTTCGAAGGACCTTGCGATATGCGGATTCCGTTCCGCTTTATCACAGAATGTATCAAGACTCTGCTCTTACGGTAAGACGTATAACGGAAATAAGCGACGTACCGACTCTGCCATTTGTTTCAAAACAAAACCTTGTCGAACATTTTCCAAATGAAATCCTCCCACGAGGATACAGCAAAAAAAACACAAAGGTCGTCTCAACCGCAGGATCAACAGGCAAACAGATATCAGTATTCACTGACTTCTCTGTCTTTTCCGGTGGAATAGGTGCGACATTACGCATTTATGATCATCTGCAGTTGCCTTGGCGGACCTCTCGTCTGGCAAATGTTGGGAATTTCAATCCGAATATGGCGGATTCCACTGCTGAACATCTTTTTTATTCAAACGCCTCCTTTGTATATAAGAAAAATAAACGGATTACTCTTAACGCGTTTCTTCCGGTACAAGAGATCATTTCGAAATTAGATCAATTCAAACCTGATGTCATCTATTCGTATCCTGCAACGTTTTTTCATTTAGCGTTTTACAAACGAAAGGGATATGGGGAGAACATCAACCCAAAAGCGCTTCTGGTAAGTGGTTCGGTGCTTGAACCGTACACAAGAAGCTACGTTGAAGAAGCATTTGGATGTAAAATGCATAATGGCTATGGCTCTGTGGAAACCTCCTCTGAAGCTCCCATCGCATTTGAATGCAAAGAAGGGACATGGCACATCAACTATGATTTTTTCCATGTGGAAGCAATCGATGAAGACAGACAGCTTGTTGAAAACGGAAAACGCGGCCATATCGTTGTGACCCGGCTCTTTGGCAAAGCCACGCCGATTGTGCGGTACACCGGATTGGATGATTGGGTGGTGCTGGAGGATGATTTGGAATGTGCGTGTGGTTTGCATACACCTGTGTTGAAGGGGGGTGTGGAGGGTAGAAAAAGCGATAGCATCATATTACCTGATGGACGGTTGTTTCCCGCTGCTTCTTTTGCAAGTCTGTATAGCATTCTTAATGAATTGAAAACAAGAAAAGTCAAGCAATTCCAAATAGTTCAAAAGAAACTTGATGAAATAGATATCCTGGTGATTGTCGATGAGGATCTACGAAACAGTGGTCCCTCTGTTGAGACAATCTTTGAAAAAATCAGAGAGATTCATCAAAAAAAGGCAGGTCCAAACGTCCAGATTACCGTTAAAGAGGTTTCGGATATTCCTTCTCAAAAAGGCAAACCTGCACCATTGGTGATTTCCCATGTGCGACCAGAGAAGGGATACAAAGTGATCGATACATAGGCTATTTGTCTGATTTTTTTACATATCATCGTTTCCCTATCGTTAAACCTAAATAATAGCGAATGTTACTCCATATACTCTCCATCATTGGGCTTGTAGCTCAGCTAGGCTAGAGCAATCGGCTCTTAACCGATTGGCCGAGGGTTCGAATCCCTCCAAGCCCGCTAAAAACCTTTTACTGAGAATCTTTTAAACCAGTAGATGATGTAGGGTGACAAGAACAAATAAAATACGGAACGGTGTCTTCTATAAAAAAGAAATGTCCGCAATGTGGTGGAAAAGCAGTCCGGTTGTATCAAAACAAAACCATTGATGGGAAACGCAAATGGGTACCTACTGCATGGGTGTGCACTGACTGCAACTACCTATATACGATAGCATCAGACACACTGATGTATCCCGTGGGCGGCAAGGAGTATGAGAAGTCATATGGTGGGAAATGTCCGAACTGTGACTTGAAGCTGGCCAGACTATTTCGTCATAAAAACCCTGTGAAGGGAAAGCAGGAATGGATCTCTACTTCCTGGTATTGCAGCCGCTGTAAATACGTATGGCTTGACACCAGTGAAACCCGATAGTTTTTGTTCCTAAACAGTTAAATATAGCTATCTATTTTAGGGGCAAGGTAGACAATTCAGAGGAAAATCTAATGAAACGCAGTTCACGAGTATGGAAGAAACGACGGAAGATGCGCTGGAAATGGCGCAAAAAACGAATGCGACGAGAGAAACGGATGCGTAGACAAAAACAGTAAGGTCATATCATAATGGGAGCATGGTGTAACCCGGCATCATTACGGGCTCCAGTTAGGTATGATTACAAGAGGGTCATCTGACGTATGATGAGTAACTGGAGCGATGACCTACGAAGAGACCCGTCGATCTGGGTTCAAATCCCAGTGCTCCCATCCAAGTTCATCACACTAATAAAAGAGGTATGGAAAAAATGAAACCAAGTCTAAGGAACATCAATGCATATACAATCGCCGCCCTCATCGTCCTTATCGGCGGGCTCCTTTTATACATCATCTGGGGAATTCGTTATAACGTCTGGATGGACGTTGGTATTTATTCAATCACCATCGTTCTTATCCTTGGTGGCTTATTTGGTGCGATTCTTTCCCTGACGTTCGACAAGACCACAGAGGAACAACAATAAGCCCATCTATCAATAATTGCGAAAGTTTATATACGGTGCCACGGTAATCATTGATGAATGGAACAGGAAGAGATGCTGAAAAAATATTCAGGTGAATGGATTTTATTGTTCAACGATCAAATTGTTGACCATAGCCTGAACCTTGAAGATGTACTGCGGGCTGCTGACGAAAAGTTCCCTGCAGACAAATTCCCTGAAGACAACATCAAAATATCAAAAGTATTATCTGGCAGCATTCATTTACGATAAATAAGATAGCCATGTCAGAAGCACCCTTCATCTTCGAATACGACAACTACCCTTTGATTCCTATCAAGTTTTCAACAAAGGAACGAGAGACTCCACTTATCGATGCGCTTCTAGACTCTGGTGGAGATTTTATCGTCATCCCCTATGCGATTGCGAAGTACTTACGACTCAAACTGCAGAAAGCAGGGTTTGTCGATACTGCGGCGGGGGAGACGACGCTGTATAAAACCGTCCTTACCATGGTTATTTTCGACGAGACTCGGACATATACGTACGACAACCTTGAAGTGCATGTCTCTGATCGCAATGACCTACCCGTTCTCCTTGGAAGACACCCTATTTTTGAGGATCATGAGATACTCTTTAAGAAACATCAAAACAAGTTGATTTTACAACCAAACCAGCAATACTAAAAACCATTGTTCCTTTTTCGTTGATAATTAAGAGAAACTTTAAATCAACCTTCCCTATTTCTAATTCAGAGGAACGACGTATGGCATACATGTATGAAGGATGGACATTATATAAGAGGGATGTCACCCTCAAAGGCGGACGTAAGCAAACGATTTATTTCTTTAGCAAACGATCACCAAAAAGTGGTACTGCCTGTGAATTACCACCGGGATACGGTGTTGGTGTCAACAAACGAACTGGTCTTCCGTATCTGAAAAAGAAATAAATTCCTTCTTTCTTCCTTTTTCATTGATAAGTATTCTTTCTTCTTATAGTGTTATAGTGTCATTCATTTTTCTTGAAAAAAAAATGATTAATTTAGAAGTGGGCCCGTTGAGATTTGAACTCAAGTCACTAGCACCCCAAGCTAGAAGGATACCAAGCTACCCCACGGGCCCTTGGGATGATGTGTGTCCTTTTTCCCTTATGAAGCTTATGCGTGCATACTAGAAAGCCTTAATATACTTTATTAGATGAATACCTTGTATGAATTTTGATCTCTTTACCTTGCTTGGTTTTTCAGCAGGTGCAGTGACCTCTGTTGGGTTCATCCCTCAATTAATCAGAGGGTATCGCACGAAAAAACTTCATGACATCTCCTATGGGATGCCCATGGTTCTTATGAGTGGTATGACGCTATGGCTTCTCTATGGTATTTTACGCAACGACATCGCAATTATCGTGGCAAACTCCTTTGGTGTCTTCTGCAACATCCTTCTCCTTCTAATGAAAAGACGATACTCTTAGGAGGACAGACTGATTCTTTTTTTAAACAATATCTTAAATACTATGATGCTCCATACCTCCTAGAAATCGGGAACCGGTTGGCTCCGCTGCTTAAGTGAACAAAGTATGAAGCAATACACTGAAAAAATAACAATTTTAGATTCCGTTGCTGTCTTTGTCATTAAAAAAATATCGAATTGTTTCTGGGAACTTGCAGACACCTTGTCGTATAAAAACGAAAAAATTGCGATGCTCTACAATAGATTCATCGGGAAGGAATATAAAAAAGAGTATGAAAACTGCACCATCGCATCAAACGTAACTATCCTTCATATCGGCTGTGGAGCATATCCGTTAACCGAGATTGTTTTAGCAAGCTGCTGCACAGGGCATATCGTCGGGATTGATAAAAATCTCCAGACTGTGACACAGGCACGCCAGGTCATTAAAAAAAACAAACTTGAAGATCGCATCACCATCACCCATGGCGACGGTCTTGACTTCCCCGTAGAAGACTTTGATGTCGTCATCGTTTCCAGCTGTTCCTTACCAAAAGAACAAATCCTAAAGCATCTCTTTCAAAAAGCAAAATCACAAAGCACGATTGTCGTACGAGAGGTCGATATCGCAGTTCGTGATATCCTTCAATGTCTTGATACGTATCATGATATTATATTGATAAAACAAGTCCGTCATAACCCGTTTCCCTTCCTTGAGCCGATAGGCTGGACTACGTTCTGTCTGAAAAAGAAATAAGGAAAATCTTTTAGCCACGCTTCCTCTACCCCAGGGTGTCAATGATGCAAATATCCTCATCAAAACAAGTGAACATCTTGAAACGACCAATACGTTTTCTCTTCAAATGGCGTTCGTTTACTTATTATGAGATGATTTGTTACGTGCTCATGTATGCAGGCGCGATTATGTTTGCCTATGGAATCCAACCGTACACAAATGAGACAATTGGACTTGTTTTTTTAACGGTTGCGACCCTGTACTCAGGGTTTTTTGCCGCTCTCATATGGAATGACATTACTGATAAGGATATCGATGTCGTTGTTCATCCGACACGGCCTATACCGGGCAGGCGCATCAGTCAATTTAGGTTCTTTGCTATCGCGTTAGCGTTTTCTGCACTAACGTTTTTTTTCGCTGTACTGACGAGTCTTTGGTGTCTACTGCTTGTTGGATGTAATGCGTTGTTTGTCACATTCCATAATAAATACCTTAAGAAAAAAGTAAAACTCCCTGCATATTCGGAGATCTTTACGCCAGTCCAATGGTTAACTGTACCGATATTCGGTTTCGTTGCCCTGTGGTCTACCTCTTCTTATGAAGGAGCCATAAACATCTCTCTGCCCCTGGTAGGGCTCCTTTCCATCAACACAGCGCATATCATCCCAATGGTGCTGCTTGTCCTTTTTTCCTATTTCGCAGATGATGCTCATGATCTCGCAGAAGGAATCAACGACGTGGAAGGGGACCGTAAACTTGGTGTGAGAACCTACGCTACCTCTTTTGGGGAAAAAACCGCTGCAAAAATCTCGTTTTTCATGGTCATCGTCGCAGGGAGTATCGGCATGCTGCTTTGGCTGATGACACTTCTTTCTTTGATTTTCTTAGTCCCGTTTCTTCTCCTATGGTTCTACACCCTACATCAATCCTACCCTCTTATAAAAAGTACCAATGAGTCCCAGCGGAGAGAACAAGCGAAAATCGTCGGGAAAAAACAATATGACTTCCTCCTCTTCAGCTTTTCCTTGATTTTCCTTGATGTGTCCTTCCAGCTTTTAAACGCGTATTATCTGCACTTTGCTACTGTAATTGTTTAACCAGAAGTGCCATCTGCGCCCACATCCGATTCTCTGCTTCATCGATGATAACCGATTGTGGACCGTAAGCCACGTCCTTTGTGACTTCCTCACCGTAATAGATAGGCATGCAGTGCATGAAGATTGCATCAGGTTTTGCTTTGTTCATCACTTCCGGTGTTATCGTGTATTTCTTTAGGTCTGCTAGCCGTTGCGCTCGCTGGTCATCATACCAAAAGGAAACCCAGGTGTCCGTAGCTACCACATCTGCGTGTGCCACTGCTGTGATGTTGTCTGTGATTGTCACCCTATGGTTTTTCTTTGCTGCTATCTCTCGTGATTTTAAAACATAGTCTTCTTTTGGCCAGTATCTCTTTGGAGAAATCACGGTGACGTTCATGCCTACACTGCTGCATCCAAGTAGGTAGGAATGTGTAAGATTATCATCCCCATCGCCGATAAAGACAAAGTCTAGGTCGTGTAATCGTCCTTTTTTTTCCTTTATGGTCATAAGGTCAGCAAGGATTTGACAGGGATGTTCGAACCGATCTAAGCCGTTGATAACAGGGATTGTCGCGTGCATAGCAAGTTCTTGGAGGTTCCTTTCATCAACCGCTCGGTACATAATCCCATCAGCATATCGAGATAACACCAGTGCAACATCCTTTGCTGATTCTCGTTTTCCGATCCCTAACTCCGCCCCTGTAAGGAAGATCGCATGACCGCCAAGAAGCGTCATACCGACCTCAAATGACACCCGTGTTCTGGTTGAGGCTCGCTCAAAAATCATGACAAGGGTTTTTCCCTCGAGATACCTGATGTTTCTCCCTGCTTTGACATCTTTTTTCAATTGAATACCAAGGTTGATGATCTCCTCGATT
>MUGE01000265.1:0-2589 GCA_002900545.1 Thermoplasmata archaeon M11B2D
AATGTGTTAGAGGTCGCTCGTGAACACAGTATGGTTCGGGTGTTTGTTCCTAGTTCTATTGCAGTTTTTGGCCTGGAGACGCCACGGGATAATACTCCCCAGGAGACAATTCTTAAACCAAAGACAATGTATGGAGTGACGAAAGTTGCGGGGGAACTTCTCGGCGATTATTATGTGAAACGTTTTAACCTTGATGTACGAGGGATTCGCTATCCTGGTATTATTAGTAGCGAGACACTTCCTGGTGGTGGAACAACTGATTATGCAGTAGAAATATTCTATGAGGCGATAAAACATAAGAAATATACCTGTTTCTTACGATCTGATACAACGCTTCCTATGATGTATATGCCTGATTGTTTAAAAGGAACGCTTGATTTGATGGATGCTGATGTTTTAAAATTAAAGCATCACTGTGACTTTAATTTTGCTTCCATGAGTTTTTCGGTCGAAGAGCTTGTTTATGAGATTACCCAACATATTCCTGAGTTCACTTGTGAATACAATCCAGATTTTCGGCAAGCTATAGCTGATTCCTGGCCTCGCTCCATTGATGATAGTACAGCGCGGAAGGAATGGGGCTGGAAACCAAAATACAAGCTTGCTGATATGACAAAAGATATGTTACAAAAACTTACTAAACGGTATGAAGAAGGAAAGCTCCTGGTCTAGTTATCCTTCTTTTTTTCTTTAGTTCCTCCATAGAAAGTTTTATGTGCTATACGATATTCTCATTTCTACTGTGAGGTGAACTAACGGTGCCAGAATCAGAGGAAATTGGGGTGGATATGAAAGGAAATATTGATTCAATAAAAGAGTACTTGGGTGCTGATGCCGATTATCTGCTTAGACATATCTGTTCGAAGATACGAAAGGAGTCATTGCATTTTCCCGGACCAAATTTTCTTGATGAAATTTTTCTTGATACTGATCGATCAAGCCAAGTGATTCGTAACCTAAAATCATTGTTTAGTCATGGACGGTTAGCAGGAACTGGGTATCTTTCGATATTGCCGGTTGATCAGGGCATTGAGCATTCTGCTGCTGCATCATTTGCCCCCAACCCGATGTATTTTGATCCTGAAAACATCGTAAAACTTGCGATACACGGTGGTTGTAATGGTGTTGCGTCGACTCTGGGAGTACTTGGGGCGGTCTCACGAAAATATGCGCATAAAATTCCTTTCATTGTGAAGATAAACCATAACGAGTTATTAACGTACCCAAATAAGTATGACCAGATTATGTTTGCCAGTGTGGATCAGGCCTGGGATATGGGTGCTGCTGCGATTGGTTGCACGATTTATTTTGGTTCTCCTGAATCAACTAGGCAGATTCAGGAGGTCAGTCAGGCGTTTAGATATGCCCATGAACTGGGCATGGCGACGATTCTCTGGTGTTATTTACGGAATCCAGCATTTAAAGTGGACGGGAAAGATTACCACGCTGCTGCGGATCTCACTGGTCAGGCGAACCATCTGGGAGTGACTATTGAGGCAGATATTGTGAAGCAAAAACTCCCTGATACAACTGGTGGATATATTGCTCTTAACAAGGGTGGTGTTAAATATGGCAAGATCAATGAGAAGGCGTATACGGAGCTTTCCTCAGATCATCCGATTGATTTAACGCGGTATCAGATTGCGCATTGTTACATGGGTCGTGTTGGGTTGATTAATTCAGGTGGCGCATCTGGGAAAGATGATTATGGGCAGGCGGTACGAACAGCGGTTATCAATAAGCGTGCGGGTGGGACTGGCCTTATTTCTGGGAGGAAGGCATTTCAGAAGTCATTTGAGGATGGTGTGAAACTTCTTCATGCGATTCAAGATGTCTATTTATGTAAGGATGTCACTATCGCATAAATTTTTTTCATTTTTTAATAAATAAGTACCGCTTGTACTCCTTTGGCAGCTCTGATTGTTGCAAGTAATGTCCCCGGTATTTGTCTTTCTGTTATAATGAAGAGTCGTGGTTCAACAGCAAATTCAAAGTCGTCTACGATGGCTTGTCTGATGCTGATATTGTTGGTCGCAATAATGGTGGCAACTTCGGCAAGGATTCCTGGCATGCTCGGGTCCGAGGGGATAATTTCGATGACGCCCCATTTCATGTGTGGTGCGACTTCTTTAAGATGGCAGGTTGGCATAAGGTTAGAGAATATTTTATGGAGTTCTGGTTCTCTTATAATGACGTCTCTGGTTGCGGTAACTGCGCGTCGGTCGACTTGGAACGCTCGTGCGATTTTTGAGTCAGAAAGTTCAATGGGGCCGCAATAAAATGCATTGGTCCGGAGTCGTAATCCGTATTCAAGCATTTTTTGTGCGATTTTTTTTCGTTGCGGGTAAGAATCGAAATAATGTTCTATTTGTTTCCACATAGTATAAAACTGTACGTTAACGATATATAAATACTGTTTGTTATCGGTTTTTTCTACTTATAATGTATAAAATTATACATTGAAGTACAATTTTAGAAAATTTAATATAGCGGCATTGTTAAGTATTATATTATGAATAAAATAAAAATAATCCTTGATGAAAACGACATCCCTAAAAAATGGTATAACATCCAAGCAGACCTTAAAAC
>MUGE01000266.1:0-2584 GCA_002900545.1 Thermoplasmata archaeon M11B2D
GGCATCAATAATGATATCTGTCTTGTATCGGAGATGCTTCCCGACATCAACAATTATACCATTTTTTATAGCAATCGAGCCGTTTTTTATAATACCAAGGTTCTTCATCTGCTGTCGTATTCGGGGTTTTTTCGGTCCTTTTAGGGTGAGCAGTTCCTCTGCGTGAGTGATAAGGATATCAACAGATTCCATAGATTATTCCCAAATAGTTAAATGAAGGACTCTTCATTAAGGTTTACGGTGAAACGTTTATGGCACGACTTATAGAATGCGTACCAAATTTTAGCGAAGGGAAAAATAAACAGACAATCGACACCATCCATAACTTAATAATGAAACACACAGACGTTACGTTACTTGATTTTACCCCGGACGCTGATCATAACCGTACCGACGTTACCCTTATCGGCCCTCCTGAAGCAGTCAAAGCGGTTGTCTTAGAAATCGCTCTGAAGTGCGTTGAACTGATAGATATGAACAAACACAAGGGGGAGCATCCACGTATGGGAGCAATCGACGTTGTCCCATTCATCCCTATAACAGAGGTTGACATGGCAGAATGCATCCAACTTGCCAATGAGTTTGCAAAAGAGTTTTCTGAAAAGACCAACGTGCCGTGCTACCTGTATGAAGAAGCAGCCAAAAGAGAAAATCGGCGGAATCTCGCTGACGTTCGCCGAGGTCAATACGAGGGCCTTAAAGAAGAGATTGGAAAAAACCCTGATAAAATTCCAGACTATGGACCAAACAAGATCCATTCAACCGCTGGAGCAACCGCTGTCGGGGCACGATTCTTCCTCATCGCCTTTAACGTCAACCTCGGTACATCCAACATCACAATAGCAGATGAAATAGCAAAAGCTGTCCGACACAGCAGTGGGGGTTTCCGATACGTCAAGGCGAAAGGATTTGAGATTAAAGAACGAGGGATCGTACAAGTCTCCATGAATCTAACAAACTATCAAAAAACATCGATTTTCCGCGTGTTTGAAACCATTAAAAATGCGGCTGAGCGGCATGGCGTTGCCGTCATCGGGAGCGAAATCGTAGGCTTAGTGCCCCTAGAAGCATTAGTTGATACGACAAATCACTATCTCCGTCTCGAACAGTTCACTATAAATCAGGTGTTGGAAAAAAGGCTCTTGGAAATAAAAAAGTGATTCCTATGACAAAACTCGTAAACCAGACAGTAGGATTGTTCCTAGACGAACTTGCATCAAACAGCCCAGCACCAGGTGGGGGAAGCGTCGCTGCATTATCAGGAGCGGTAGGTGCCGCACTTTCTTCAATGGTTAGCAATCTCACCAAAGGAAAACAAGGCTATGAACCCGTGCAGGACGATATAACAGAACTCCTAGAAAAAAGCGAGAACCTACGAAAAGAACTCACGGATCTTATTGACAAGGATACCGAAGCGTTTAACAAAGTCATGAGCGCACTAAAAATGCCAAAAGAAACAGATGAACAAAAAGAGAAAAGAAAAAATGCCCTACAAATCGCGTTTAAACATGCAGCAGAAGTCCCATTGGAGACAGCGCAAAAATGCGCCCAAGTTATTGAAATCGCCTGTGTTATCGCTCAGAAAGGAAATAAAAATTCGATAAGCGACGCAGCAGTTTCAGCAGTAATGTCACGTGCAGGAGTTCAAGCCGCTATCCTCAATGTACGGATAAACCTCGGATCAATTAAAGACCCCGCATACGTCCAACAGCGGTCGACACAGCTTGAGGAACTCTGGAACCATGCTACAGAGAAATCAGCAGAAGTTCTTGCTATCGTCGAAAAAACCCTATAAATCCCCACAAGGGATGCTCCATGATGACCTCACCAAAGATTCTCTATGACATTTTGTTTAATACTTTTGGACAGCAATACTGGTGGCCTATCGATAGACAATATCATCATAAACAAAAGAGCGACCCCCGTTTTGAAATAATCATCGGAGCTATCCTTACCCAGAACACCGCCTGGACCAACGTGGAAAAAGCACTTGATAACCTTAAAAGACAAAAAGCCTTGACAATTCAGATCATAGCTCATATAGATGACTGGACCTTAAAGACAATGATACAACCATCAGGGTTTTTTAACCAAAAAGCAGAACGTCTTAAGCGCTTTACATCGCATATAGAAGAAAAATATGCAGGGGATTTGCAGGAGTTTTTTTCACACGACACATTAGAAATTCGGAAGGAGCTGCTTTCTTTACATGGGATAGGACCAGAAACAGCTGATTCGATTCTCTTATATGCCGGAAACCATGCTGTTTTTGTCGTTGATTCATATACAAAACGAATCTGTCAACGATTTCCGTTTCCCGTAGATTGCAGCTCATATGAGGATATTCAGCTTTTCTTTGAAAACGCACTGTGCATCACCACCTCAAAAAAGGAAATGGTGCCGATATTCAAAGAATTCCATGCTCTCTTGGTAAAACTCGCAAAGGAGTACTGCTGGAAAAACAAACCTCACTGCATCACCTGCCCACTAACCAATCTATGTAAGAAGCTCCTCTAGTTTACCACGTAACACCACAGCAGGGATATCAGGAAGTGAAATGAGCTGGGATTTCCCAACCTGACCT
>MUGE01000267.1:0-2581 GCA_002900545.1 Thermoplasmata archaeon M11B2D
GTCTGGATCCCAACTAAAAGAGAAGGTAATATTTTGGTTAAACGAAGAATTCTCGATTAGCAGTGTCGTCTGCTGTTCGATAGGTCGAATTGTTTTTTCATACAGGTCTTCCCAAGAAAACAATCCATTATCGATGCATAAACGAACCCCGTCAACAGGGAGACTTCCCACGCCGGTGATAAAGTCGGGCAACGCATTATACCGATGAATATTTACTGTTTTTAAAAGAATCGAATCAGTAAAACTGATGGTATTTACAGACCGCGTATCCAAGAGATATTCAAGAGAGATGTCCTCGGTCTCTGACGACATCGTTGTCGGGTTTTTTGATTGGATTGATAGGGTCGCATCTTTTCCCGGGTCGCCCCCCACCCAATTCAGAACCACCCAGGTTACAGTGTTTGAATCCTGATTCGTATCAGCTGTGTTTGCATATGCAAGTCTCATTGTACTCGGAAGCGCGTACAAATAGGTCGCGTTCCATCCTACTTCTGCTTGTAATTTAAACTGATACGTAATCGTTGCCCCCATATCTAGAAATCCCATGATAACATTTGTTAGATTTAATGGACTGCTGTAATGAAAAAACTCTGGTGTAAGGTTTACTCGGAAGTCGTCGATGAAATATGGTTTCTGGTACGTAGGCATCGTATTTAGGGTATACACCTCTGCATCGGTAAATGCTGTTTCAACCAGTGCTTTTACTGAATCATGAAGCCGAAGCATAATCGCCCCCATCACATATGGATTGGTCGCTGCCATATCTTCAATTGCTTGTCGATCATAGACCGTGTCAAAGACGTTAATACTATTCACAATCATACGCGCTTGTACAGTTAGGCGCGCACCAGTATCAAACGTACACGCTATGGTGGCATCTACCATACTATCTGACAGGGGCGCGGCAGACACAGGATGGACAGATATCGACGACAGAACCAGAAGAAAACTCAGTATTATGAAGACTACTGCATCTCGCCGCATCTCATCCATATTTTCTAAGCGACTAAGCACAAACTCTTATAAAAACTTTCTTACGAAATGACTAAAAAGACATCGGCGATTTATGATGTTGCACTATGTATATCCTTGGGGGAACATCAGCAACAAACGTTGCAACAAATCTAGCGGACAGGATTAAGCAACCGCTACTGCATACCACGTACAAACGCTTCCCTGACGATGAATTCTATGTCCGATTACTTGATGATGTTACTGGTCAGGACGTTGTAATTGTACAGACTGCATACCCTGACCCAAAAATCATCGAGCTTTTTCTTATACAGGATGCAGTTCATGATGCGGGAGCAAGAAAAATCACAGTGGTTCTCCCCTATTTCGGTTATAGTAGACAAGATAAGAAATTCGAGGAAGGCGAGGCAATCAGCGCCAGAGCCATTGCCCAGCATATCAGCAGGAATGCTGACTGCGTCATCACTGTCGATCCACATAAGGAGCACATCTTGAAATTTTTTACTGTACCTGCGTATAGCTGTTCGGCGGTTGTTTCGCTTGCTCGGTATCTTAAGGAAAAACACGTGGATTTCGTCCTTGCCCCTGATAAAGGAGCAAAGCAGCGAGCAAAAGACGCGGCATCATTCATCGATTGCGACTATGATTATCTGGAAAAAACACGTATCGACGGCACTACCGTGAAAATAACCCCAAAGAAACTTGATGCCAGAGGGAAGCATGTCGCTATCATCGATGATATCATCTCGACAGGTGGCACTATGGCTCATTCCATAAAAGAGTTAAAAAGGCAAGGATCGAAAACAGTTTTGGTCGCGTGTACCCATGGACTATTTGTTGGTGGCGCAAAAGAAAAGCTCCTCTCAGCGGACTGCGATGAGATTGTTTCCACGGATACAATAGAGACAGAGTTTAGCAAAGTAAGTGTCGCCGAGACGATCGCACAAACCCTCCAAAAAACAGCGGATATATGAAAAGCCAAAGAGTTTCTTTTGGAGAATAAGTTATTTATAAGACCATCAATTTACGGTTGTAACCACCCTAAGGTGAATCACATGCGGAAACGAGCACAATTTAAAATGCCAATGCAACAAGCATCGGCTCAAACACCACAACAAACGACTCTCACAAACGCCCCGGAACGAAAGAGGTTCCGTGTAAAGAAAAACTGGTGGATCGGAGTCACATTGATAGCGATTTTCTTCTTAGTCTTGTTCATGAATTCGTATTTCAATATCATCTCAAACGTAAATATCAACCCTGATGGCACTTCCCTCTCCGATACCTATTATTTATCTGGCCCTGACCCGTACTATAACATGCGGCTTGCAGAAACCACGGTACAAACCGGTCATTTTCCGTATTACTCTGACAAAGACCCCCTGCTCGCATATCCTTATGGAAAATCAGGAGGACGTGCTCCGTTGCTGGTCATGTCTGCGGTTGGGTTTAGCCAGTTGCTTACTCCCTTTATGAACGAAGCTGATGCCCTGGCGTATTCGATGCAGGTTATTCCCGCATTGTTTGGTGCGTTACTTATCTTCCCTGTGTATTTCATTGGAAAGATATTATTTGGGAAAAAAGCAGGGCTTATAGCCGCGCTTCTGAT
>MUGE01000018.1:0-11959 GCA_002900545.1 Thermoplasmata archaeon M11B2D
CATCATTTCAAATTTTCTCATGATGAGCGATAGGTCTCCAGATGATATCGCGGATAGAAGGGATAACGTTTCCTGGCTCGCACACGACCGTATGAAATTGCGGAAATCTCCTGGAGGATTTTCAATCGTTCCTTTCATGTCCATTACTTCCAATTCCACATCAATATCAATCCAGATAAATTTGTCTGATAGGAATCGAAGGAATCTTCCCTCGACGAAGATGGCAACGAAAGGGTCAATGTATTCTGACCGGAAGGTAAATGCTTCTGTCATGCTTGTTATTCGCATTTTAGCGGCGGTTTTAGTGTCTTCAACGGTTGCATTTCCAAGAACCTCTCCGTTATCGATGTAAACTCCTATGATGACATCACCGAATATTTCCATGACGTCTCCCATGAGAAATGTTTCTGTCCATTTTCTCACGTTATCGAATGTATTTGGAATGGTGGAACGCTTCCTGTATTCTCTTTGAATACCACTTTCATGGTGCTCCAGTTCGCTATTAATTTCACAAAGTCCCATGTTCAGGGCAACCGGTTCGAGAATATCAACAAGCTTGGAGAGATATATTACATCCAGGAACGTGTTGATGCTGCCATACGTGATAGGGGGAACACCTATCACCTGGAAAAAATCATCCAACCATTGAAAACATGATTCGATGAATGGTACAAGATCGGATATATCATCCACCGCATTTCCAATATCGGCAATTACCTGTTCATCATACCAATTTTGAATTTGGACCTCTGTTGACCATCGGAGCGAATTGCGTTCCGAGTTCACGTGTAGAATATTTCCAATGATTATGGAACATTTAAACGCGGTTCCCTTGTATTCAACCGGTGCGATGCTCCCATCATGTAATACAAAACCATGATAAAAATAGCCATATTTTACCCAGCACCCTGGGATGATTTGACAATAGTCCTTTTCGTCGAATCGTTTCAGCGGCAGGTCCTCTCCATTGAAGATGATTTTTTTAGACGTGAGGAATCCTTTCAGGAAATGGCGATGCATCGCATCTTCCTTCAGGAGAATTTCCGAGTCATCATGAAGGAAAACAGTGACACTAGTGCCCGAGAAAAACGAATCTTGTTTTTCTATGGTGATGTCGTTCCACTCGTTGCAGGTCATCCTGAAATTTCCAGAGATGACGATGGTGGTTTTTTCGAGGAAAACCGCGGAAAATCCTTTTCCGAAGTTGATTTGTTGGTTCTTCCCCGTGGTGCCTATTTCGAGGAAAAAATCATCCAGCTCTTTCTCGGATTGGACTGGTGTTCCGTCGTTTTCCACGATAAGGGTGTGGTTATCCCTATCGAGGATGATATTGACGAATGTTGAATCTTCCGCTTCTATTCCATTTTTTACAAGCTCGGACAGGATGTTACCATCGAGTTGCGTGGAAACATACCTGCCCATGTTCATTCGCAATGACGTTTTCATTGTTGGTTCACTCCTGGGGGTATATCACCCCTTTCTTGGGAAAAAGGGAGGGGATTCCTCCCGAAATATTTACACGATAACGCCAGACACGGAACAACAGTGACAGTGGTATCGGTAGATGAACTTATCATCCACGTCTGTCGGCTGGCGGTATAGGATTACGGTTTCGCCCTTGTCTATCGGCGAGTTGCAGGCGGAACATGTTGCACGGTGTGCAATGTTTTCCACGAGACGTATCATTGTATTTCACTCCTTGTTATTGGGGATTCACCCCGTTGTTACAGGGATAAAAAAAATGAAAGTATTTAAATTTTTCGCTTTTTTGGTGCATGGAGATTTATCGTCGCATCATTTGGCTGGTAGTATTATCAACCTCGTCAAGTATCGCGGATGCCACCAGCGCCTCGCGGCCTGCTAAGGCATCCCGCATTTTGGTGGATGCGTTTAAAATGATGCGTGGGAGGGATGAGATTATTGATTCGTATTCTTTAGGGTGGAGGATTTTAAGGTTTATTTCGGCATTAACGCACATGTCCGGGTCTCCTATCAGGATGCGGTGTGCTTCACGTAGGACCTGGGTACGTGTAACCTTGAGAACAATCGTGGAGGAATGGCAATCCTCGTGCCACCATTCAACGGTTCCTCTTGCATCGTGGTGTAATGTTTTAGTGAGGTGGGATATTTCGATGATGCTGTCAAGTGGTTTGAAAGGTTCACCACATAGCTTGCATTTCATGGTAGTTCACTCCTGGGGGATAGTACACCCCTTGATAATAAAAAAAATAAAAAGGTTAAAAAATATCATCGTCGTCCAGGAGATATTCCTTCTCATCGTCTTCCTCGTCATCATCTGCCATGATTTTTGAAAGGAATTCCATGATGGAATCAATGGGATTCGTGGGAGTGCTGGTGACGTTTTCGAGTGCGACTATGGTGTTTTCGACACTAATCGAAATGGCTTTCTCGAACGCGGTTCGTGCCGCTAGTCTCCTGGTACTGGAGATAATATCTTTGGCATCTTCAGGGAAAGCCTTTTCGATGGGAATTCCCATGGTTGAACACGCATCCGCGTTCAACTCTCCGACAATAACGGATGCGAGGTCATATAGGATGTCGCATGACCTGGATATCCACAATAGCAAGAACTTATTTGGACCGTTGTACGACTTGATATATGGTACAACGTGCTCGTTATGGAAACGAGCTACCTCGTTGAGCTTCTCCGTTAATTTTCGGGCATGTTCTATTATTTCAC
Organism: Thermoplasmata archaeon M11B2D; assembly: GCA_002900545.1. Taxonomy (GTDB): domain Archaea; phylum Thermoplasmatota; class E2; order DHVEG-1; family DHVEG-1; genus SM1-50. The sequence goes on from MUGE01000018.1 coordinate 2,702, forward strand.
GAATGTCCGTGTTGGAGGTCCGAGGGATGTCTGAAACCATGGAAAGCGTGTCCATGAGCATCCCGTGAAGGTCCTTCAACATGGACGTTGAAACGGACATTTCATTTGAAATCATGTTGGTTCACTCCTGGGGTATTTCACCCCATGATAATAAAAAAAATATAAAATGGTTTAATCGTCCCATGTTGCTGGTGTTTCGGATTCACACCTGTAGGCGTATTTCTCGGCGGCCTCGTTGCCAACCTCGTACTTGCATTCAACACTAAGGTACGTGCCGAAGTCGTGCAGGTTGCGTTTTATGAAGAGGCGAGCGCCTTCAGGCTCTGGACCGAATTTCTTGCGAAGCAGGGCGATGAAGCGATTACATTCATCCATCGCTTTTTCAGCGTAACCGGGTTCTCCAACCTGGGCACAGGGCTCGTCCCAAGGTGTGGACCCGATATATATGGAATCCATCATGGTAGTTCACTCCTAGGGTATTTCACCCCTTAGATAAAAAAAATTAAAAAATTGATTTGGTTGCATCGAATAAGGCGATGATGAAATTTGTTGGATAGGACTCCACGACATGCTTCTTGATGATATCAAGAGCTTCATGAAGCGTGGAAGCTGGCTTGATGGTGTTCATGGCACGTTCCGCACGCTCTGTTTGATGGTCAGTGGTGCATTTACCGTTGTGGCGTAGATATCCGCAGCAGCTCGTGTGTTTTAGTGGTGCGGATAAATAGCAGAAAGGACAATAGTAAAGAAATCCTCCTTTTACTTGGATTTTCTGGAGGCCATTCTGTCCGCAGTTGCCACAGGGCAACTGTAACGTGCGGTCCTCTTTTTTTATATAGGACTGGAGACTTTCCAGATGCTCGTCCAGGCATTTTTTAGAACCCGGCTTTAAATCGAAATACGGGTTCCATTCTCGCGGTGCCTTCTTCTTTTTTGTCTCCTTGATGAAACTGTCCGCAAGTGCAGACATGGCAACCGCGAGTGCTTCTGGATTATTTTTATGCTTTTCAAGCAGAAGCATGATATCTTCCTTTTTTATTGCCATCATGTTCACTCCTGGGGAAAATACACCCCATTATAAAAAAGAAAAAAGAAAGGGTTTAGTTTTCCACGAGATGCTTGTATTTCTTGGCTTGTTTGGCCTGAGCAACAAGTTTTCGTTCCTGCGTTTCCTCGTTGGAAGATTTCCGGTGCATCAAGAACGCACCAGTGTTGATGAGTTCCTCGTATTTCGGGTGGAGGAATTCGGCGAGTGCCTTGTACATCACGTATTGGGTGATGAAGTGCAACACCTTGGTTTCCGTGATGGCCGAACGTGGCTTTGCTTCCTCCTTTGGAAGCGTTCCTGCCTCCTTGGCGATGAGATACTCGTTCCATTCCGAGAGTTTTGCTTGGTAGGATGCGATATCATTGGCGTATTTCGTCCAATCCTCTTTGGACTGGAGGAAATCTGTCATTATATCAGCTCCTTCCGTCTCGGTCGTAGCGGATATTTCAGCCACGACCTCAAGAAGACGGGCCTGAAAATTAACAGGGTTCGATAAATCTCCCCACTTTGATTCAGGCATGGATGGCTCTTTTGGAGCCTTCATTGTCTTCTCTGAAGATGGAATGGGTTTCATTCCGTCCTTGTGGTAGACAGAATAGAACCAGGAATATACCATTTCTTCCGTGACAATTTCCTGGTTCAGGGCTTCCCTGCAGATATCAAGCTGCATCAATTTTGGAAACAACAAATCGAAAAACGAATCATCATTTCGTTCCATTGATGCGGCATAGACTTCCGCTAATGCCTTTCCATCTTCTTCAATCATGGATTGAAGGACCGCCTTCACGCGGTCTTCACGGGAGAAAAGCTCGATTTGCGGGCCTTTCTTGGTGGTAACGACTTTCCCGAGAATAAATGGTGCAACGGAGAAATCAAATTTCTTGTCTCCAATGGAGAGCGTGAAATTAGATTCCTCCAAGGCATAAGCGAGGTCATCATCTTCGATGGTGCTCTTGATGGCAAGTGAAATATTATCTTTCTTTACCATCGTGCTCACTCCAGGGTGGAAATTCCCACCCCATTATTTCGTTTTTTCCGAAACGATTCGTGAAAATGTCCCTAGTTCTATTAATAATACATATAGTTTGGGACACTTTATTAAATCGGTTCGGAGGGGACCTCAAGTGGAATGGTGGTGGTGGTAGTGATGGTTCACCACTGCTATTCCCATGAAAATCGTGGGAGTGTACCCGGGATGTTGGTGGGTGCTCTGCTCACGACTTCCCTAGCTCACTCCGGGTTAATTCACCCCATTATAAAAAAATTAAAAATAATTGGCTATCTCCCTGGCAACCTTCATGGCTGCCACGAATAACCCGTGAGAAAGCAAGTACTGGTGCTTTCTCATCAATTCCTTCAACTTTTGTTTTTTATCCATCATGGTAGTTCACTCCTAGGGTATTTCACCCCATTATAATAAGAAAAAATTTTATAATTTAGATGCCTGAAGGCATCTATCGTTCATTATTTTTTTGGCGCAGCGATTCTGCTGCGACTTCCTTTCTAAATACTCCCAAACATCCCCGACTATTCTTACTTTGGGGATATTATCACGAGTCGGTTGTATTCTTTCTACCACATTTTCTCTCTTGTAATCGAATGCCATTATATTCACTCCTAGGGTATTTCACCCCGTGGTAGAGATAGCACGGGAAGTGGAAAAGTAAATCCCGTGGAGCGGGTTTTTTGGGGGTGTGCAGGAATTGAACCTGCATGTAGTGAGAACTCGCTCCAAACTCACTCAGGAGTGAGTGAGCTAGCTAGTGTCCAGTATGCACTGCATCGCACTTGGCGAGTGCCGAGTCTCGTCTCTACGATTTCGACCACATGCTTTCTCAAGGCATACTAGTACAGTCTACTTTCGCAACTGGACTACCTTCCGTTTCGTACTTGATAGTACGCAGTACCATAGACGTGCTTGCCTCCTGCTGGAGCCAAGCTTTCCCATGAGTAATTGCTGAGAAACAATTACTAAGATACAATTAGGCACAAGCCTATTTGAATCTGCCTATGCCTCGGTTCACCAGGGCGTCCCTGGGTGCACCCTGGTTGAGTTTCCCACGAGCATCCCATCTTGAAATTGGAATGATTTCTTTGAATTTTGCTGCCACAAGAGCCATTTCAAGAAAAGAATGCTTTTTAGTGGGGAGACGTGGTAGGTCCTCCCTCCACCACCAGCATGTCCACTAACGATGTCCCCCTCACGCCATGCGAAACGTTTAAATACTCCTCCCGCCATTCCATCCCTTGAAACCGTTGCCAGGAAACGATGACATCACCATGCCCAGGACAAAGCGCCCTTCTCTCCACGTGCCAGAAATTGAATCGTTGGGTCCGAAAACTGCCGAGAAAGTCATTGATGAAATTCATGCGGAATCAATACGCAAGACCGTGAATCCCGACGATCCGCTCCAAAAGAAGATCCTCGTGCATCCCGTGTCCATAGATGTTGTCACTACCGCGCCAATTGACACGCTTTCAGAGGCGCAGAAAATTTATTACATCACGCTCAACGTTACGATGGATATTCTTGCAGAATCTCATGCAACTGGCAAGAAAAATCCGATGCTTCTAGGCTGGATGAAAGAAACTCGTGAACAACTGAAACTCATCCATTCCATGACAGCTGGTTTCCAGCAAAAAGTCGGCCTTAAAAAAATCGAACTCATGGCCGCTCTTATCAATTCCAGCGCTGACCTCCGGGAAGACTTCAAGATTCGCATGATAAAAGAACTTGAACAAGTGGAAACCGCGGCGGAATCACCACAGATAATGGAGATTGAAGAATGAGCATTTCGGATAGTTATGGCGACTCTTCATTCCTTTTGCAACAACTCTCTTCACTCGGGATAGACCCTGAAGAAAATCCAGCAGAATTCAGACGTTTCCAACTGGCATCTATTTCTTGGGTCCATTTTGCGGAATATTTCTTTAAAAACCCGCTAGATGAAGACCTCCCACTTAAGCTGGATCCTCCACAAAAAGCCGCCATAAACGCTGTCCAATTTGGTTACGATATCGACATGTATCCGTGGACGATTCCTGTCCATAAACGCCCGAAGGAGATCGTCATGATCTGGCCACGACAGTTTGGAAAAACTACCGCTGTTGCTGTCGCGGCTGCATGCGCTTTTATTTTCATGGTAAAACGTTTCAACATCGCCACGTTCTCTGTAAACGAAGATGGCGCCAAGGAACTCATGGACCGTATCAAGTTTTTCATCGAAACTTCTCCATTTGGTTACATGATAGAGGACTTCAACACTACTACCATAATAAAACAAGGTAAACGGGTCAGGTGTACCGCCTACCCCGCTTCTGATGGTGTTCGTGGTCGTTCGGTCCATCTTGGTCTCATAGACGAGGCGGCTCACATCAAGGAAAAAATTCTCATGGGTGCCATCCTCTACACTCTCCGTCGTGTTGGAATTCGGTGGATCATGCTTTCCACTCCCCTTGGTTTCAAGGGTTCATTCGTGGAGCATTACAACATAGCCATGAAAACCCGTCCTATCTGTTGCCTTAATTGTGGTTCTGTTTTCGAGCAAACGGATTCTATCATGAAAATATTCATCCACAAGTTCGGCACGTACCACATCCCTGATAACATGCCAAGATGTCCACGCTGCGATGCCATTTCCTGGGAATATGGCGTTGGTGAATATTGTGTCATACCTGTCGATCCTTTCAAATGCTCGTGGAAAACCAAGGAACAAATCCTCCACGAACTAGAACTTGCAGGAAATACGCCTCTCGCCCGTCAAGAAATGCTGGGCGAAATAGTAATGGAAGGTGCCAATGTCTTCACGAGAGAAATGCTCGAAAACGCCACCAACAACAAACTTAACAACATCATCAAACCGGATCCTCACATCCGCAACTATGTCGTTGGCATGGACTTTGGAAAGATCCATGATGCTTCCGTATCATGCGTGATGCACTACGACTGGGCTCGCAAGAAAGCCATTCTCGATCACCTCTACATCATTCCCGCTACATACCAAAACATCGATTACAGGGATATACGTGATTCTTTCTTGGGACTCGTGGAGAAGTATGATCCCATGTGGGTATGTCCTGATGCAACTGGCGTGGGAGATTCGGTGGCAGATGACATGTGGCTTGATCTCAGGGAAAGGCGCCTTAGAGCAAGGATATATTCAAACAAGAGCAAGCAACAGGCATATTTCTCCAGCGAGAAGATGAAGCACAAGGGTTTTATTTTTGATATTAAATCCAAACTGGAATTGATCAATAACCTGGTGGAAGGTTTCACCGCACGCAGGGATATAGAAATACCGCCACGACATATTCCTGTTATAGACCAGTTATGGGAAGAACTATTAAAATTTTCATTCGTTGTTACAGATAATAAAAACATCAAGTATGGAACACAAAATTTCCACGATGATACCGTGATTGCGCTTGCACTTTCGTATTGGGTAGCAAGGCAGCGGCCGTTCGTGGTATTAGAATCGGCATGGGCGTGAAGAAATGTTCAGTTCAACAAGAATATACAGGAATCCAACAAGCACGTACTCCGGGCCATCTTTATGGTCCGTGTTCGAGTATATATTATCAACCCCGCCTGCAGAATCGCAAATTTATGGATTGCTCAAGAATTCCATAAAGGACACCGCGCAAAACCGTGAAATCCTTCTCTGGGGGGATCCGGTTCCAATTTCATTTGCATTGCAAACGGCATATACCGTTTCACAAGGAATGAAACCAAAATCATCAAATAAGCAGGCAATAGAAATAATAAACGGGTTTAATGACCGTATAAACCACGGAAATCAAACCATAGAAGATGCGTTCACGCATTCGTATACAGACATGTGTTCTCAATATGGCAGTTATTGGAGAATTCTCCACGATAATGACATGGAATACAAGATAGATCTTGCAAGATTGGACCCACTCACGTTGACGAGACGAAAGGAAAGCAGGAAAGGATGGGAAGCAATTGTTCAACGTGGAGTTGAAGATGTCCACAGGTTTTATTCCAAGGAGGCATTTTATGCCCATTTAAAGGAGAATGCATCGCAAGTCGGGTTTGGTGGATATGGGATGGATGATCACGAGGAAGGTTATCACATGTCAACCGAGCGTTTAGTCGTTATACCAAACGAGCCAGACATTCTCCTTGAATTCGAGTTCTTCAAGCGTCCTCTCATTGCACCTGTTCTCGACTATCTTTTGTACAAGAGATGGATATTGTGGTTCATGAGGAACTATTCCGAGAGATTCTGGTCGCCAAATCGTATAGGTTTCGTCGGAGATCCTCAAGGAGGAATGATGCCAAATGATCCGGAAGAAATGAAAAAACAACGTGATGATCTTCTTGGTGGACTAGTTCAACTTCGTGCATTCGGTGCAATGGCAACAGCGGGTTACAACCGCGTTGAAGAACTAGGAAAAAATACTGCTAAATCGAGCCAGGTCTATGTGGACTTCATCAACCTTCTTGACAAGCAAACCATGTACTCTCTCGGTGGTTCCATGGGACAGCGTGACGCTTCAGGAAACGAACTCGCCACTTCACGTATCCTGCAAGAAGGATGGCTGAGATTCGTTCTTGGGATTAGATCGAGGTATGCAAGAAGGCTCAAGAGATTTTACAGGAACGTACTCCTTCCTGCAAATGGTATCCGTCTTCCTTACAAAGATCTCAAGCTGGTGTTCTCGCCAATAAACCTAACAGAAACCCTTGATCTCGTTCGTGCGATACGTGAAGCACAAGATGGAATACTTTTCGAGAACGTGAATGAACCTCGTGCAATCCTTGCAGAAATCTGGGAACAAATTGACGAGGTGGATAGTACCGCTGCAAATAGGATGAAAAACGATTACATGGAGTTATACAAGAAAAATGTCCCTCAATCAAATCAGGCATTTGCTTGACACGGCAATAAACAAGATAATCGATAACGAGGAGCCAGGAATACCGGAAGACTTTCCAGATAGTATAGTAGAAGAGATAAAAAAATATTATCGTGGATTGAATTTCATGGCATCAAAACCTTATTTCGATATCATGACCATCAAGGACATGAAAAAAGAAGCGACAAAAACATATCATATCATAAAATTAAAGGTAGAACAAGATGGGCAGGGCATGGAGAGACGCTGTCAACAGGATTAAAAACCTTGAAAATGGCGTGAAAATCGCCCGTGCAGAGGTGCAAAAATTCAAGCGTCGTGCTGAAAATGCCAGGAAATCGCTATTATCCCTTATTAGAATGCACAAGGGTCGTCTTCGCCATGTGGAAAATCTCATAGAACAGCGCACCAGGGCTATAACGGTGGAAGAAAAAGAACTAGCTGGAAGAGAAAAAAGACTGGGAGAAATAACTGGTTTATTATCAAAGCAAAGGCGAAGGCATAGGATAAGTCTTGCCCGAGAAATAGCAGCAGAAGAGAAGAAAGCAAAAGAACCCCCTGCTGACATACCAAAAGTCGGAAAGAAAAGAGAAATGAATCTTGAAGATGGGATGATGTTTTTCGCACGGTTGATAGATATAACATATCCTTATTCAAAATTCATAGAAAAGATAGGACTTACCACGCTTCCGTTGAGACTCACGAAAGAAGATACTAAAAAACTCGGAACATGGTTCTGGGCAGGCGTTGGAAGCGATTCTGCCGAACAGGTACAAGATGCCATATTATCGAGAGATCTTGGTATAAAGCTGAGCAAATCATGGATAGAAAGAAGGAGAAGAATGGTACGAGAAGGCATTCCATTACACCGCAGCAAGCTAGGTATAAAACCAGGAATGACAGATGATGAAGCAATGGCAGCAAACATTCGTGCCAGGAGATTGCGTGGAAGAGGACTTTACGAGACGCCATTAGTAAAAGTCAAGGGTCCTGTTGTTGCCAATGAATTTGCGAAAGTGTTTGGATTGAAAGATGACCATCCGTTACTATGGACAGGAACGTTGCTCGATAACATTCAAGGATGGTCAGATTATCCATCACGATCTGCTTATTATGGAATAAGGGAAACCAGTGCAACTCACCCGGTAAACAAGAAGGATATTTCTGACATTGCACGGTTCTTGATGTTCAAGTACAATTTCCTTGCAAGACCGCAAGTAATACAGCGTGTCAGAAAAGCATTTAAAGACAGGTTAGAACAACTTATAAATATTTTGGTAGCGTAAAAATGCCAGTATCAAGAGACATGCCACGAGATTTAAAATCAAGGTTAAGGAAATTTCATCTCGATAACCCAAATTTCAAGGATTATATGCCACGAGATCCGGTTATAGGTCCACGACTATCACCTGGATTAGAAGATACTACAGGTCCGCGTGGATTCAAGAGACCTTTCAATAGGTGGGGAGAAGACAAGATAGCTGGATTTGAACCCCCGAACTGCAGGTTTTGTGGAACGGAAATGTATTTCCACCATGAAACGAACGATGCATACGTGTTTGCATGTCCTTATCCAGGATGTCCGAATAATCCAGATATTAAAGGTATTGAGGGAAAGGACCCTTACATGGCTTCTGTAAAGAGGCCAATTGGATCATTAAAAGAAAACCATTGGTGATATAAAATGACTGTTATAGAAATACCAGAAGAAAAAACAGTAAAAATAAAATGTGATAATTGTGGAGAGGTCTTCAAGACAAGTAAACCAGTCTTTAAGACCGAATACGAGCTGCAGGTATGGACGGATCAAACAAGACTTTGTAATGAATGCATCCAGTTGAACGTGGAACCACATCGTATCAAGATCATGGTAAACCAAAACCCAACAGGAAAAAATTGGAATGCATCGATGCATGGAGAACACTATCTATCCAGCATTGCCGATGAAGAGGAGTTAAAACTGCTCGTTGAAAAGGAAAAGGAAATTCGCAAGGCAAACACGGAACTCCAGAAAAAAAGGATAGATGAGGAATTCAAGGGAAAATTGTTCTGGAAGGATAAATGATGAATTTCGGAAAACATGCCATTCTATCTAATTTTTTTGCCATATCATACTGGATAATTGGATGGATAATACTTGGCCCGCAAGGAAGTCCCCTAAATTTCGTGTCTCTCTTCACGTTCTCCCTGCCCGATGTAGACCTCAAAACAGTGGTAGGGGACGCTGCAAGAAACAAGTCAAAACACCGCCATTGGTTCTGGCACAGCAGTTTTATCCCGATGATCGTGTTTTTCTTGGGATTCACTTCTATCGATCATGTATTTTC
>MUGE01000268.1:0-2573 GCA_002900545.1 Thermoplasmata archaeon M11B2D
AGTTTATATCGACCAGCCGGAATTCTGGTTTCGCCAGCAATCTTTGTTGTGCGATATTCATCTTCGCATGTGGCATACTTGTGGGCATCATCAACAATCATTTCACCAATAGTAGAATTGGAGTCACTACTGGTTCTGGTCATTTTTATTTCGTGTGATGTTTTTCCGCTGGTGCAATTTAATCCAAACATTTTCCAAATTTCCGTTCAGTTATCAAGAATTCTTTTACCAAGTCACTTCTGACAATATCGTCTTCGCCAAATTTTATGCTGCGAAACGACGCCATATTATTTAGGATACGGGTAAACCCAAGTATCCCATCTTTTTCTGATTGTTTTTTTAGGTCAGACTGCTCATAATCACCACAAAAAATGATTCTGGAATTTGACCCAACGCGGGTAATAACGCTGGCCAGTTGTGGGTAGTTCAGGTTTTGGCACTCATCCACGATGATGATTGAGTTGTCTATGGTTATGCCCCGTATGTAAGACACTGGCATAAAAGTCAGGAAGCCGCGTTCTTTCAGGTCATCATAGTTGTTTTTTGTCTTGAATAGCGAGTCGCAAATGGAATCATATGGTTCTTGGTATGGGTATAGCTTTTCTTCGTATGTTCCGGGTAGCGCGCCCAAGTCTTGGGAAGGCACCGCGCTGCGGATAATTACCAAATGTTCGTATGGTGAATTTTTATCAAAAAGTTGCTCGAACGCCAAATACATGGAAATGAATGTTTTGCCAGTACCGGCCATGCCAAATAACAATAGATGATTGCCCTCTCGAAATGAGCGAAATGCGGCGTCTTGGTTTTCAGTCAGCGGTGAAATTTTTTGGAAGTGTTCATAATATGGCAGTTGTCGTTTTTTATTTTTTGCCATTTACTAGCTAAGTCCTTTTTGTGGTGGTTAGTTGATTTCTATCGTAGAACCCCTGTACGCCTTCTTCATTGATTTCAATTTTTCCTTAAATCCGTCTGGCGTTTTGATATGCGTTTGCGTTCCAGACACCAGCATTGGCGGGCTGGATATTCTTAGCTTGACAGAATTCTCGGCTTTGCATGATGGACATGGTTCGGCTTCTGGTTCTTTGTATTTCGAAAAACTTTTGATTTCGGTAAAACACGAATCACACGAATCACAATGATACTCATACATCGGCATAAACAATTCTCACTCAAAGTTTCTTTTGAATAAATGGCGCTTGATAAAACGAAGTGTTTCCAGTGGCAAGGTAAATAAATTAAACAAGAAAAAAGTAGTGCTTAGTTTGGTAAACTCGACCGCGTGTTTGGGTTGTTTCAACAACATGATGTCTTTGCTTTTGGTACCAGCAGCAAGTGACATTACGGGAAATTCATTGTTGTCGTATATATAGCAAGCGTTTCCGCTTCCGATTGGAATAATAAACACCTCGGTTCTGCCCTCGACGATTATCAAATCACATCCACAAAACAATGGAATGTCATCAACATAGTCATCATCGACTTTACCGCGCGCAAATTCTTTTGGGAACACATCACCAGAATGCATCCGGACAACGGATATAATGTCCGACGGAGAATTACCATCAAACACAAATTCCTTAACAAAGTCCAGCACGGATTGGTCGTTAGTAGATTTCATTCGTATCCCCATAAAACGAGTCTTGTTCCTGAATCAACAAGTCAACCGGAAGGTCTCGCAATTCAAAATCTTGTGTTGCCCAACCGTCGTTCCAGTTATTGTAACTTGGTGTTCCGCGAGCATATGGATTATCGCTTTTTGGTTGGTTTCCAATTCTGGCAACAATACCTTCTTCAAAACAAACAATGCCATTAGTACAACTCATGTCAATTCTCCATTAAGAAATTATTCAGACACATCCTCTTTACTTGGCAACTGGAAATACAATACATCACCAAGAATTTCAATTTCGTCGCCATCATAGTATTCATCCGTCATAACAAAAGTCGTTGATACAGGAGAGTCAATAAAATCGTCCGGGTCAACTTCTTCGATGACACAATCCACTTCTTCGAAAAAATCATCAGTGAAATACTGGAAAAAATATTCTTTGCCCTGCTCTTCCATCAATCCAGCTTTTAGCGCAAAGGTCATCATAGCAAATGCCTTGGCCATGGATTGTGTGGAAATATCAACACCAGCATCATCAAGTAACTCCAATACGGTTACTTGAATTTCTTTCAGTAGCGGGTCGACATATGGGTCATATTCTTCTTCGTATCCGTCGGTTGATTCGGATTCGATTTTCTGGGTTTTAATGGCAACCCGTTCTTCTTCACTCGGAAAGTTAATAACCACCCCATCATCTTGTTTTGTTTTTCTTGGCATGGTTAATCCTCGCCATGAAGAGTTAAGAAACAATCCTGAATTTTGTTAGGCTGTCGATACGAAAACTTCTCCACTCAGACTTATCCAAATCAAAAACAACGACCACTTCGGTTGATTTTTTTCTGGTGTCATCACCGGTTGGCTTCTTGTCTTTTGGAATGTGGTTTGGTTTTGTGGTACCAACAAGAACCCGATTGGTACCATCTTTTTTCGTAAACTCGATTCGCACAACATGTTTCTTGATTGC
>MUGE01000269.1:0-2550 GCA_002900545.1 Thermoplasmata archaeon M11B2D
ACAGGATGGGTGAATGCAACCGATCCGCCAGGAAGTTGTCTGTACACGAGGAGATGGTACACATTCACAACAAAAGAAAATACGAACGTCCCTCCAAATAAACCAGAAACACCCACAGGACCAACATCAGGGAGGATTAATGTGCTCTATACCTACTATTGTAACGTCACAGATCCAGAGGGAAACCAGGTATGGTACTGGTTCGAATGGGGTGATGGCACGAACAGCGGATGGATTGGACCCTATGACTCTGGTACAACAGGTAGCGCAGAACATGCTTGGTCGAAAAAAGGATCGTATAATATAACGGTGAAAGCAAAGGATATCTATGATGCTGAGAGCGTCTGGTCAGATCCCTTGCCCATTGCGATGCCAGTTGAGGTAAACGAACTGCAGGGTGTAGAAGTGAACCAAAATCCTGTCGCTGGAGAATCACAGGAAAATACTATCTACCCTGCATCATCTGATGTAACAGAGACATCGTCGTCTGCCGGGTATACTCCTCAACCAACAGAAGGTGATTCTACAACAAGGACTGTTTGGGATTTCATACGTCTTATTATCCAAATAGTCAGAGGCGAATATCCATTGATGACTTTCATTGAAGTCTTACGAGCAGAGGGTTGGATTCGATCGAAATAGAAACGAGAGATACACTCTCTTATATGTTGGGAATTTCTCCTTATCTCTTCTATGATAATTCCAAGGTTTTGATTGATCAATGTGCCATCGTTGCATCTTTAAATTTTAAGTAGTAGAAGACCGATAAGGGCTTGAACCTGTCTTGGGCTCGTAGCTTAGACTGGTGGAGCGACTGGCTCATAACCAGTTGGTCGTCGGTTCAAATCCGGCCGGGCCCATCCCCTTCGCATTCTAGGAATTTTTCATATATTTTTCCCTATAAAACTCAGCATATTGGTGTGATTATTGATATTTTGTGGAATCCCAAATGTTAAAATATGAGAACCGATTACAGGCACGGGGCATTTTTATGGTAGTTAATTACGACCGTTTATTTTCATCACGATCAAAAAACCTGAAATCCTCAGAGATACGAGAGTTATTGAAACTCACTCAAAGCCCGGGTTTTATCTCCCTTGCAGGGGGGTTACCCAACCCTGAGGCATTCCCTGTGGATATCATCCATGAATGCATCGAAAAGGTGTTTCAGACCAATATTCACAACGCGTTGCAGTATGGTACGACTGAGGGGTTACCGCTCCTTAGAAATGTTCTTGCGCAGAGAATGAGGGAGCGAAAAGGGATTGATTGTGAATTGCATGATATCTTGATTACCAGCGGTGCACAGCAGGCTTTATCCTTTATTGCATTTAACTTGTTAGACCCAGGTGACACATATATCACTAGTGCGCCCACCTATCTAGGAGCTTTACAGGCATTTCATGCATATCAAGGGAATTGCGAATGCATCCCTATGAACGACGAGGGAATCGATATCGATTCGTTACGAAGAAACCTTAAACGTCTGCATCGAACCGGTATCACCCCAAAGTTTTTGTATGCAGTCGCCACATTTCAGAACCCTTCTGGTGAGAGTATCTCACTGAATCATCGAAAGGAGCTTCTTGAGATTGCGTCAGAGTATGATTTCGTCATCGTTGAGGATGATCCGTATGGTGAGTTGGTATTTGAAGGAAAACCCATTCCGTCAATCAAATCACTTGATAAAAAAGGCAGGGTGATTTATATTGGAACGTTTTCAAAGGTTCTTGCCCCAGGGTTCCGACTTGCCTGGGTGATTGCTTCTGAAGAGATCATTAATAAATTCTCTCTGACCAAACAATCAAGCGACCTGTGCTCAAACATGTTTGTTCAATATGTCGCGTATGAATACATCAAAGGTGGTTATCTGGACATACAGATAAAACATATTAAACAACTCTACCATCGTAAACGGGATGTGATGATTCAAGCATTGCAAGAGTATTTCCCAAAGGAAGCGAAATGGACTATCCCTGGTGGGGGGATGTTTCTTTGGGTCACCTTACCAAAAAATGTCAATACAAGATTGATGTTCAAGCGAGCGGTGGCAAAGAAGGTCGCATATGTGGTCGGTGACGCGTTTTACCCGGACAGCAGTAATTATAATTCGATGCGGTTGAACTTTTCATATTCTGATGATGATGTTATCAGGGAAGGGATTAAGCGTCTGGCTGACGTTATTAAGGAGGAGATGACGACAACTCCGTATGATCGGGATGAATACGTAAGCGGAGTGTAGGCCATATCTCTTTTTTTCTGTCTTTCATCCTATAAATCTTAAGAAATGAGCAGGTTTTACAATAAAAGTCCTCTCACTAAGTTTAAATAACAAAACACTATTCCGGAACTCTATATCTTAAGGGTGATTAACCTGGGCAACATACGACAAACGCATATAAAAAACGTCGCAATCGATTTAGTGAAGAAATATCCAGACCAGTTCTCTGGTGATTTTCAAAACAATAAAGAGAAAGTAGACACACTTATAACAGTAAGTAGTAAACTTTTACGAAACAGAATAGCCGGGTATATTACTCGATACGTGAT
>MUGE01000270.1:0-2536 GCA_002900545.1 Thermoplasmata archaeon M11B2D
AAGACAGCATTGAGGAGATCAAGTATTAAGGATTTTCACTTCCACGACTTGCGACATACATTTGCTAGTCATTTGGTTATGGCAGGGGTTGACCTTACAACAGTGTCTAAACTGTTAGGGCACAAGGATATCAAAATGACACTCAGGTATGCACACCTTGCTCCATCTCATATATCTAAAGCAGTGGATATCCTTGATAATTCGATTAACCAAAAACCAAGTGCACAAAAAGTGCACAATTTAGCTGTTTTATGATTGATAAGAAGGATAGAAAAGTGTTATTTTATAATCTCTTATGGGCGATTAGCTCAGTGGGAGAGCGCTTCCTTCACACGGAAGAGGTCACTGGTTCGAAACCAGTATCGCCCACCATAAAAAACTAATCACCTCTTCTGCGTATTGTTATTGACTTTTCGTAAACGGTGAGAATACAGTTGGTTTTCAATGAATTGTTTTAAAGACTCATGGTTGAGGGGAGGACAGACAAGATACCCCTGAACCGCGTCGCATCCGTATTCGCTCAAGAGCGTTAACTGCCTGAGATTCTCCACCCCTTCGGCAATCACTTGTAAATTGAAATTGTGCCCAAGGTCGATAATTGCTTTAGAAATGGTCTGATCGTTCTTATTTGTGTATATATTATGGATGAAGGATTGGTCGATCTTTAATGTTGATATCGGGAAATTTTTTAAATACCCCATGGATGAATACCCGGTGCCGAAATCGTCAAGGGCGATTTTGATGCCTAATGTTTCCAAAGCCTTTAGTGTGGTTATCGTACCTTCGTCACTTTGCATGATAATTGTTTCTGTCAGTTCCAGGTGCAGATATTCCGGGCCTAATCCTGTATCGCGTAAAATCCGTTCCACGATTTCTACAAAATTCTCCTGCCTGAATTGTGTGCTTGAGATATTTACCGTAACCGGGATTGGCTTCAGGCCGGATTTTTGCCATGCCATGTTCTGTTCGCATGCTGTCCGGAGCACCCATTCGCCGATTTTTATGATGAGGCCGCTCCCTTCTGCAAAGGGGATGAAATCTTTCGGTTTTACTAATATTAAATCTGGCTGCAACCAGCGTATTAACGCTTCCACCCCGATCACTTCTTTTGTAGAAATATCTACCTGTGGCTGATAAAACAGTTGGAATTCATTCTGCTCAAGTGCTTTCCATAGTTTGTTCTCCATGGTAAATCGTTCAATCGTAAAAGAATTCATGGACTGTGAATAAAACTGGTAGTTGTTTCTGCCCTGTCTTTTCGCCTGGTACATTGCAACATCTGCATTTTTCATCAGGATATCAATGTCATCGCCGTCAAATGGGTATACGCCAATTCCGATACTCGCGGTAACAAAGATTTCCTGCGCGTCAATCGTAAAAGGTTCAGCGAGTATATTCATAATGCGTTTGGCTACCTGTGATATTTCTTTTGTATCACGAATGTCCTCCAGTATGAGGGTAAACTCATCCCCACCCATGCGTGCTACAACTGAGTCCGATTCGTCTCTCGGCAAACGGGCGATGCTGTCTGTTTTACGTAAACACTTTATGAGACGGTCAGCTGCATGCTGTAATAATTGATCGCCGATTTTGTGACCGAGCGTATCGTTGATACGCTTGAAATTGTCAAGATCAATAAACAGAATTGCCGTTAACATTTTTTTGCGTTCGGCATATGAAATGGCATGTTTCAGGCGGTCTATGAACAAATATCGATTCGGAAGATTGGTTAGGACGTCATGGTGGGAAAGGCGCATGGCATGATCTGCGTTCTGCTTATGTCCCGTGACGTCTCGTATGATTACGAGGACCCTGTCTGTCCCCACATAGAGAAACCGAGCCTCGATATAATACTTCTTGCCTTGTATGGAATGCTGGTATTCAAAGGTCTGAGGATCCCTGTCATGGAGGGTTTTTTCCACAAAATGCATGATCGGCTGAGCGATATCCGAAGGAAAAACTTCATAGATGGTTTTCCCGACATCGCTGATGGAAAGTACTAAATCATAGTTTACAGGTCCCTTGTAATCTAAAAAAGTTCCTTTCGGGTCAATTTCAAAAACAAAATCATGCATTGGTTGATCAGTCATAAGCTGATTGCAGGGAACTACAATTGGTTACATGTTTTCCCGAAGAATGCCATTTCTTTCGAGAGAATTTAGCCGGTTAAAGGTTTCATGTTTTTATGAAAATGTGCCCGACTTAATATCCATGTTCAATAGTTTGCTGGTTTTTTCGGAGGAAGAACGGGACTGGTGGAGTAAAACACGGTTTTTCCCTTCAGATTTCGCTTGATAGAGGGACTTGTCAGCGAGTTGTATTACTTTATAGATTGAGTCTCCATCATCAGGAAAGGTTGCAACTCCTCCACTGATTGAAACACATCCAAGGGGCTGTTGCTCCCTATGGGGAAAGGGATGTGATGCAATTTTTTCCCTGAGTCTCTCTGCATACACGAACGCGTCTTCTTTTGCTATGCTTGGTAACATAACAATAAATTCTTCTCCCCCATATCTGGCTATTGTAGATTCTTTCC
>MUGE01000019.1:0-11803 GCA_002900545.1 Thermoplasmata archaeon M11B2D
AGAAGAGTTAACATTGCCAATGTCATTGTTGATGCAGATCATAGTCGCACCAGTCACGACCCAGCTAAGACGTGCAGACTCCCCGGGATCGCTGATGCTGGGGTTTACCTCAAAAGCGACAATGCTGACATTAGAGGATTCATTTGAGGTATTTCTTACGATGATAGTCACGGTCGCGTTCCTTGTCTGTGTCTCATTATGAGCAGTTAACGTATATGTTGTCGTCTGCTCGGGGAAAATGATCTGATGTCCTGATAAGGCGACATTGCCAATTCCATTGTCGATGTGTACTGTTGCCGCACCAAAGACGACCCAGCTGAGATTGGCGGACTGTCCTGGGTTGATGACGCTTGGGTCGACCTCGAACGAAAAAATGGAGAACTGCATGATGTCATCCATAGGTACGTTGATGCATCCGCTAAGCAACGAAACGATTGAAACAAGACAAACAGCGGACATTAGCACTGTTTTGTTCATGGTCCTTGCCTCCACATAGTGGAAAGTAAAAAATGTTTATTTAAAAACATTTCCAACTCGCGACAGCCCTTTTTTGATGGGAAGAGGTATAGGGAGTTGCATCCTGTGTTCCTCATCTGGTGTTGTTGGTGTTGGTGGTCAGGGGTTGTACAAAACTGCATTGATTGTGGGTCTGGTCATGGTTTTGCCCAATGTCTTGAAAGCAAAGTTTAAATAGTAAATGTTACATATATATAACATAATGTTAGAAATAACAAATAAAAAGTTATCCATACCACATAAAAACAAGAGGTAAAAAAACATGAAAGAGAAAATTGGAATACTCATAGGCTTGATAGTAGCAATCCTTGTCTTGCTGACACTTGCACTCTGGATGATGAATCTTGGAACACTAGAATTTATGGAGCTTGGATCATTTGCCATCATCATCTTCTTGGTAGCCGCTGCGTTTTATGTACTTTGGGACCGCGTAAAAAACCTACGAAAAGGATTACCCGCGAAAGATGAACGGCTCCTGTCGATTAATTATAAAGCAGGATACTACGGGTTTATCGCGGCGATCTGGAGTGCCGTGTTCGGGCCGTTGTTCATTGACATCATATTCGGCTATGAACTAGAGGGTAGCCGGGTCACCGCTCTGGTCGTCATCGTTTCAGGAATCGTCTTCATCGTCTCATACCTTTACTTGGCCACCAAAGGAAAAAATGTATAAAGGAGGAAAAAACGAAATGAAAAATATATTATGGTACCTCGGTTTCCTTTCACTCCTTAGTCTTCTGTACCTCCAAAACCGAGATCCTGGTTTTTTGCTTTTCCTCTCCTTTATCCTTTTCTTTTTTACATACCTTGCAAAAAAAGATGAACGCATCGACATAAACATCGGTCGTGCCACACGAAACTCATTTCTCTATATGATGCTTAGTAGCGCAACAGCAGTAACCACTGTAACACTTACGCAGGATGTGAGCCTGTATCAATGGGCATTTGCCTGTGTAATCGCCGGATCCCTAAGCATCTGCGTTCTGTCGTTTCTCTACTATGACATCACGGGGAAGTAACCATGAAAACCCGCATAAAAGAACTCCGGGCGCGCTATGACCTCACCCAAGAGGACTTAGCACGAAGAGTAGGGGTGCGACGTGAAACCATACTCTTCATAGAGAAAGGAAACTACAATCCCTCCCTGCAGTTGGCTTACAAGATCGCAAAAGCATTACAGACGACCATTGACGACTTGTTCATCTTTGAGGATGAATAAGAGCAAAATTCTTTGGGATGCTATCATCCATGTGGTCCTCTTCATCAGTTTCTATATAGCTCGTGTCGTCATAAGCAATTGTTACTATCTGACAACCATGAACACAATATAGAAGAATACCGCAACTTCGCAACGATGCAAAGTATTCTTCGACCACTTCAATGACATTGATTATGGTTTGTAAATCAAGGACAACGACTATCCCATCTCCCGGACAAGATACTGCATCTTCTGCTCTCGTTTCTTCTCCACGTAGAAGTATGCCTCATCGCGCGTCCCCTTAGTAATCAGAATCGTCACATTCCCGACATGACTTCGCCCGGTCCGTCCCTTCCGCTGTATCCCCCGGATCTCAGAAGGAATCGGCTCATAGAACACCACCCGGTTCACATTGGGGATATCGATTCCTTCCTCAGCAATCGACGTGGCGATGAGCACGTTTATCTCTCGTCTCCGGAACATCCCGATGATTCGTTTCTGCTCGTCCTGCGACATTCCCTTTGTAGCCCCTTGCGTCGCCTGCCCGATGAACCGATGGCATCGTACCTGCGGCAGGTCCTGTAATATCGCCTCGATCGACTCAATCGTATCCCGATATTGGGTGAAAATAAGAATAAGAGAATTTGCATCATCATCGAACTGGCGCAAAACGATTTGTCGAAGCACCCCTAGCTTCGGATGAGACATCACCTGGGTATCCTGCGCATGCGAAACAGCTTTCTGGAGGAGCGGATGGTTCACAAACATCTGTTCCGACCGGGAACGTTTCGGTTTCTTCGTGTATTTCTCAACATATTTCAAGAACGACCTGACACACTGCGTCTCCACAAGCTCAAGACAATGATACGTATGAAGAAGTACAGCATGACTGTTGTACAACGCGAACACAAATGGCTTGTTGCGAAACCGTTTCTGGATCGTGATCCGGGCATGTAGGATATCCTTCTTGGAGAGGTACTCTGGTTTTTTATACGTCAGAATCCCTAGTTTATTCAACTTCCCAAGTTTCTCCAGATACAGCTCCTGTAATGGTTTTTGTACCGCCTGAACATCAGGGTCTAGTGACACCGTGATCCACTCGAGATGAACGTCCTTCACATGGTCCCGGATGTCGATATCATCACGTATCCTACTTTGGACATGGGTGATCCGCAGGTTCTCAAGGATCTTCTGTATCTTCTTTTTCTGTGACCCTGGCGATGCGGTGAGTCCCAGGATCCTGCATTGGCATCGCTGTGCGATAGAAACATACGCGTACCGGTCCACTGCACGATGCATCTCATCAAAGATGACAAGCCCGAAATCCTGAATCGTGTACCGCTTGGCCCTAAGGTCATGATCGATGGTCTGGGGTGTTGCAACAACAATCGTTGCCCTGTGGAAAAGCTCCCTGCGTTTTTTCACAGACAAGTTCCCGGTCAGCATCTGGACCACCGATGGTTCGACAGCAAGGAACTTTTTACAATTCTCATAATGCTGCTGCACCAAGGGTTTGGTCGGGGCGAGAAACAGGATCTTCTTCGGGAGCACCTCAGCCATGACCAAAAACGCGATGATGGTCTTCCCCAGGCCTGTTGGCAGAATCACGGCGGTGTTTTCCAACACCGCGTTCTTTGCGATGTCGATCTGGTATTGCTTCATTATAATGGTTTGCGGTCTGATATACACATGGTCGACGTAGCGTTCACCTGCCGTAGGGACAGCGGCTTCCTGTGGGATAAAAGAGAAGAGTGTGGTCTGTACCATATTTTCTAGCCCCAGAAGAACATCTCTATATGGTCCAACTCCCCTGTCTCATCGTTTCTTTCTTGCGACATGCACTGGCCTTCTCCCCACTTTCAATCAACGTGATTCCATATATGCTACATCATCTTACCGTATCGAAAGGTCCAAACCCCTTCTTATACTCCTCTATCAATTGAACATTTCAATGATCCATAGGTGTACAGTTAAATTTCGCACGGAGGATTCCTTTGTTTTTACATCTGCGATGCCGTGTATCAGTATGCCATAGAGGTCATCAACAGTATCATGCGACTTTCGTATCGTGAGGGGGCGCAAAGTCGTTTCTACCAGCCTTATCTCCTTTTTGCACGCTCCCTTCATCGGAACTGTCAAGTTTTTTCACTCATATCTCCTAAAACACGGATATCATGATGTGGTCAGGTCCTTTGCACAAAGGACTCATTGACATCCTTGGTGTTAGGCGGGTATGGCAACACCTTATACACAGACACGTTGTATGATTCTTCATCCTCGTCTTCGACATCTTCAAAGAGTCCAAACAAAGACGATAAAGTACGTTTTCGTCTCATTTTTTTAAAAAATTCTTCAATGTCTTGTAACTCCACAGGCTGTATCTTCACTCCCTCTTTCCTTTTTTTTTCTGTTAGGTACTCCATCTCAACCAACCGTCCTTATTATTTAGTTGGTATAATATATAAATATTTTCATGCAGCGACGGACAATGCAGACGCCGTTCAGAATAGTTACTGTTACAGTGACGTAATCATACCTCGCTCGTACATGATGGTCGCATCTAGGATCTCACCGCGTGCCTGGGAAAGATGCTGCAAGGTCTGATTCAGAACCTCCATCATATGGTCTTTCTCCAAAGGCAGCATCCCATGGATCCCCTGATAGACTATGGTGGTGTCCACCCAGATGGTGTTCGTATGATGATCCGAGGCAAGTGTACAGTCCTGCACATCCAGATGCTCAAGAAACAGTTTCACCTCGCTGAGTTTTTCAGAAGGAGCCGTCGGTCGGTACTGTCCTGCTTTCATTTTCTCCTCAAGAAGTGAGCCGTGCTGCACAATCAGGGTCCGAAGGCGGATGAAATCCGGGTTAACCGCATTGCATACCAACGCAGAGCCTACCGCATGCTCAGTGAGCCTGTCCTTGCCACCAGCACCGATGAGTACGTAAAACGAAAGCTCAAGACCTGCGTCCTTTGCTGCTGTTCCTCCCGCAATCATATCATGAGGGGTGGCTCCCTTCCTTAAGAATGCGAGGGTTTCAGCATCGCCGGACTCAAGGCCGACATGCACCCGTGTCAAGCCTGCCTGACGTAGCTTTGCTAGACGGGCAGCGCCAAGGCGCATCAGCGTCGTTGCCCTCGCATAGGATGTTATCCGCTCTGCATGGGGAAAACGTGTTCTGATATGCCTGATGATCTGCTCACTGTCCTTCATGGCAAGGCTGTCTGAGTCAGCGATGAAGACGGTGCGTGCCCTCGGATAGATGTGGACAGCGGTATCGATGTCCTTTTTCACTTCTTTGAGAGGCCGTGGCTGGAACGAAAGCGTCTTATACATGGTACAGAAGAGGCAGCGGTTCCACGGGCACCCTCGTGTGACGCGGATCAGGGCAGAGGACGCCTCGTTGGGTGGTCGGAAAGGTGGGAAATCGTACTCAACCATGTACCTTAGCACAGGAGGCAGGATGATTTTAATCTTTCCCTTCCCTAGCAAGCCACGCCTCCCTTCAGGTGGTTCGCAGACACCTACGTGTTTCACTGTATGTTTGTCTAAAAAACCCGCGAGAACATTTATATAAGAAAGAAGAGTTTTTTTAAAAAGGATCATCGCAAACCAAGGAGCGTCTGCGGCATGGACCAAACCATCCAAACCCAACAACTCGGCATAAAAATCGTAGCAAAATCAGTCGGTATCCTACTTTTCTTCCTTCCAATAACCTTTGTCATCGCAAGGCGGCTTGATTACTGGCAGGGATGGGTGTTTAATGGGTTAAACATCTTTTTTATCCTGCTCACCTACGGTCTGCTTATCGATCGCAAGGATCTGATAAAGGAACGACTCAAACCAGGTGAGGGGATGAAGCGATGGGATAAGGTCTACTATGCAATCTCCACGCCGCTGTTCTTTGTCATGTTCATCCTCTCCATCCTGGACGCGACTTGGTTTTCCTGGAGTCCTTCGGTTCCTTTTCTCGTTGTTCTTCTCGGAATCCTATTATACTGTGTTGGGCAGATCATCGTCCTTTGGGCGAAGAGAACCAACCGGTTCTTCTCATCGGTCGTCAGAATACAGACCGATCGAAAACATGAGGTATGCAGCACCGGCCCCTATCGGTTCGTGAGGCACCCGGGGTACCTTGGTGGTCTTGTCTTTACCATTGGCACGCCGCTTTTGCTTGGGTCGTTTGGGGGGCTGCTGCCGGCTTTCTTTGCCATCATTCTCGTGTTCTGGAGAACATATATGGAGGACACCACCCTGAAAAAGGAACTTCCCGGGTACGAGGATTATTCAAAAAAAGTACGATACCGAATCATTCCTTTGCTTTGGTAACGATGCAGTGGAACCATCCAGTATCCGCGTATTTCATATGTATCCAGGTGTGAAGAGAACCTTTGCATTCCTATCAATTAGCCTAAAAAAGCATCTCACAGATTTAATATAAAAACTCGTTTTTATAGCCCTGATAGGGGTAAAAACGCGGTTTATGGCGGCTGTATGATAGACTGCTCCTCTACAAAGTCTAATGGAGTAGTGTGGCTCCTACCGGGAAATCTTTACGATGATTGGTTTATGTAAAGAAGTATGATTCCTTCCAATAGATGGAACCCTATTGTAACGATAGTATATTGTATCTATTGGCTTGGGTAATTCTCACAGACCCTGGCAAGTATATACGGATTTAGTTAGGAAGGGTGACATACTTCTTCGTCAGCGGATTGATCGCTGTTTTCTCTCCAGTAATCTGTGCATCGTACCCAGGGAAACCAAAATCCCCGAGGGCCGGGTCACAAATCACGCAGTCTTTTCCTTCGATGTCATAGGCTGTCAGCGTGTCTTTGTTGTAGGTGGTGTAAAACGATGGTTGAAACGTAAATTCAAAGTCAAGGGTTACGGTTGCAGTCTGGTTTCCTAGATAGAGAAGGACGATGCCTCCAAACGTGGTCATCTGGGGGACTGTCCCTGTCTTACTGGTGATGTTGTGTTCTGAATATGTGACGTTCGAGTAATCTCCTTCGTTTAGTTCATAGAACACGGTCTGTGTCGGAACCACGAATAGATGGAGCGGCAGGTCTGATTGAAAACTGTAGTCAATGGTCATGGAGTCGATAAGTCCATCAAACGTCTTATTTGCCTCCCCGCCAGCATACAATGCGTTACCCAGCGAGGATAGATAATAGGTGCCTTCAAGATGCTGGTACATTGATTCGTTGAAATACTCTTCGGACTCGACAAGACGGATCAATGCCTGCTCTGCACAATCCCAAAGCGTCTCTGTGTTGATGTCATAGGCCATGCAATACACATGATCATCGGTGAACACCAGATACGATGGAATGCCGATGTTGATAAAAAGCGACCCAAGTAGGATGGAAAGATCCTCGCAGGTCCCCTGTTTCCTTTGGATGGTCTCCTGGGGCGTCTGCAACGGTGTGCTGCCTAAAGGATCAGTAAGACAGGTGTAATTCATCAGAATGTCCCGGTACAGCACGTTCACGCGGCATTCTCGAACGGTCGCGTCAAAGTCACTGAAAAGCCCATACGCATAGGAGTATAGCTCGCTGTCGTCATTCACAAGCATCTGAATGTACGGTTCTGCATAGGTGACGAACGGATCGTCTACCGGTGGCTCCCATTTGGTCGGATCATCCGGGTAATAGTCAGCGGTATCGCCAACCCCGTCGCCATCGGAGTCCTGCCATTCGGTCGGGTCGGAAGGGAACGCATCTGCATTGTCGCCTACGCCGTCGCCATCGGAGTCCTGCCATTCGCTTGGGTCGGAAGGGAACGCATCTGCATTGTCACCCACGCCATCACCATCCGAATCTGCCCATTCGGTCGGGTCAGACGGGAACGCATCAAGGGAATCAATGTATCCATCGCCATCCGTGTCGATATCATCAGCGTGTTGGTTGTTTTCCGTACATCCGCTCATCAGACCAACTGTGATAAGGAGAAATCCAATGAGCATGACAATAATTTTTCTCACTTCACCATCTCCATATACTGTAGTATCGCATGGCTTGATTCTTTAAAAAGATACCTTTTTGACATTCACAGACAATCCTAAGAGACACGTGTTCGCTTTCCCAGATCTCCACAGACCCGTACACTACCGTTCTATAGCTGCAGCAGTGTTCTTTTATTTATGTACGTCATCTGTACGTCTAAACGTCCGTCGATTTCTCTTCTTTTTCCTTAAAGCTCCATAGGTTTTTTTTATAACAGACATCGGTTTGACACTCGTTCGATCGGGAAGGGCAGAAGGGCGCATGGGGGAATGTCGTCCATATCCTTATAGACAACAACCAGGGTTCTTTTGAACCGGTGGTCCATCCATGAAGGCTCGTGTAGTTGAACTAAAAAAAACAAAGTGCGATGGTCTTTGCTTTTTGTATGGCTTCTCGTGGGTTCATCCCCTCTTGGATATTCTCAAAGTAGGCCTCAATGAAAATCTTTTTTATCTCTTGCATTTTTTTCTCGTCGTTGATTTTGTTAAGGCAAACACCAAATTCAATCAACCAGTCTTGGTCAAGCTGTTGTGATGTTATTCGAGAACGCCTCACCCGCATCAATGTTATACTTTGTTTATTCGTCTATTTTAATATACTGCAGTATATTTTCAAAATGACATAATACCATCATATGTATGGAAAAAATAGTGCTCCTGATAATGATCCTGGTTTTTTTAGAAAGACGTCGCAGAGGCGGTTTTTCACTTGGTTCATGGTCCCATTCGCCTCTTTGGTATCTACGTCTGGTTTTTCCTCTGGACAGGTTGTACATCCCATCCTTTTTCTTTATTTCTTTTGAGGAAACACTCCTTGCGGGACTCTCTTGGTCAGATGTCGACTAGATGATTATTGAAATAAAAGTTACGTATACTATCAAGATACATGGGAAAATCGACCTCTTAATGACTCATTTTTCCCGTCATTTGACCATGCAAGCAGAAACTTTATGTACTAGTTTATCATATATTCATATGGGGGTCTGACCTTTCCTGATAAAACAGCTTTTAGAATTCAAACCTTTCCTCCCAGACTTTTGAAATAAATCAGACCCCCTCCGTTTCATCCCTCTCTTCTCAGAAGAAGCATGTTCATATAAGTCATCATCACAGAGTTTATACCTGTTTACGACCGCTGATGAAGGTCTGGCAGACGAACACTGGTGGGGGTCTCTGCGATCCATCATGGTCACTAGTCTTTGACTCAGAAAAAGGATTGATCTCTCCTCTGGATTGGATTTTTGAAACTATAGAAGGTTCACCACATCGTATCTGGCATCATCGCGTATCACGAAGAAAAAAAACCAACCATCATCATCTATGATGGTGCTTGGAGGCGCTACTCCGTTTCCTCCTCCTCTTTGCCTTTTATCTGTATACGCTGTTTCTCCACAAATTGCTTTGCAGACCCAAGCCAGAACTTAACAGAAGATTTCCTCTCGATCAATCCTGCGGTCGCGATCCTGGCGAAATCCTTGTCATAGGTGATGATCCCTCGTACCTCGGGATGCTCGCATGCAGCTTGGACCAATGACAGGTCGGCAGTCGATGGTTGTTTAAGGAAATTGGTTTTAATCTCGGTAAGATCATCTGGAATCACCCCGACAGTGTATACCAAGATGTCCTTCGGGAGCTTCTTTTTTATCGTCGAACCAACCTCATCGATGATCTGTTTGGTCGTCGCAATACACCAGGAGGCTGTCTGTGACGTCAGGACTGCCTGGCAATATTTCCGACGAACAGTTCTGCTGTCAAACGCATAGATGAGGATATTTGCGTCTACCAGATATACATCATAGGCGATTTTCTTGTGAAGGTAATGTCGGTAGTTCAACAGCTTCCCACAGACGCATAGGTTCTTCCTTCGTTGTTTGATATGAATTCTCCGTTTGCACTGAGGGCAGGTTACCTTCATAGCACAATACTGTAATAGACAACGCTTTTATTTACTAATCCCTTCAAACCGTTCTTCTTGTGGAATAGCGGCTTTTGGAATAGAACACGATGTATTTCTAGCAGTCCAATCCATCGTATGTCTCCTGACATCCTTTACTCATCGTCTGTCCGTTTGCTTAGATACAACCGTTTCTTCCGCTCCACTTCGACATAGCCCCGCACCGCTGTTAACACTGCGGGCTCCCACTCTTTCTCCTGGAGGATCCTGCCAAGCGCCGCGGTATCCAGCTGACAGACCTGCTGCAGCTTCCCAAAGGACCGGAGCACGTTCTCTAACTGTTCCCGTTGCGCTGAATTCTTGCTTGGAAACAGGTATTTCTCACTGTCTGTGATCCGGACCTTGTTCTTCGACCCGAACACCACGTCGACCTGTTCTTTCTCTGCAAACGCTACCAACGCCTCCTCCACCTTCTCTACCTGCGCATCAATCTCCGCGTTTACTTGCCTCTGTCTCTTTTTTAACATCGCATACTTGTTTACCAGTTGCAGCCCTGAATCCTTTCGATAGTCATTCGCAGGCTTCTCCCGGAGTGTATACAGATGTGACCACTGTCCGCAGACTGATTGAAATTCACACCAGTCACAGAGGCTGCTGGGACGTGCCTTGTATTCCAAGTCCCCCTCTATGTGGTCTATCAACTGAATCGTGTTTTGTTTTAACTCTGCAAGCTCTTCTTGCGTGCGAGTTGAGTTGATCTCCTTGTCAAACTTGAGAAAATGCCATATCAATTGTACGTCCTTTACATCGGGATACTGGTTTTGTACTCCGATCATGTATAATGCAAGTTGTCGATCAGTACGCAGATACTCAGGTAACGGCAACCGGGAGTTTGTCTTATAGTCATGGATTTCATAAAAGCCATCCCTGGTTTCTGTCAACCTATCTATAAACCCTCGTAGTCGGTAATCACCATCATCATCAAGCGTTATTTGGATTAACTGCTCTAACGCAATCGTCTTTCCCTGAGTAAATGGCGTATAACGCCGGTAATAATCAGTGATGTATTTCCTGGCCATCTTCAAATAATTGTCCGGTTCATACTCCTTCCGTACAATGACGATATCATCATCCCAGTTCGCGTTCCATTGGTCTTCCACAAAGGCAAGCAGTTCCTTCAGGGTGTTTTCTTTCTGATGCTGCACGTCCCGATACAGCTTCTCAAGTGCCTCATGCACACGGGTCCCAAGGAACGCCTCGATGGTCTCCTCTTCCTCTGTTTCTATCTTGTCAATGTACTGGAACTTGAATCTCTGCGGGCATTGCTCATAACAGCTAAGACGAGAATGGGAGTATACCGTCATACAAACCAAGAATACCTAGACAGGTTTAAGGGTATCGAGGATGCGTTGGTATTCTGTTGTGCCTCGCTCAAAAAGACCACCCGTCCGTTCAAAAACCTCGCCTGCCTTAGAGAATTTTTTCGCTTCTTTTTAGGAGCCATTCGTAGATTTTTGGGTAGACCTCCTCGCGTACATGAACACCCAAGGTTAGGTCAAGATGTCCGTAATCAGCACAAAACCCTGCTTCTTTTGAGAACTCTAGGTAGGTGACATCTGTGCTTCCCACATGGTCCTTGGCATACTGCATGTCTGCCTTCGGTGCCATCTTATCCAGTCCTCCTGCGATGATGAGCAGCGGAGCAGAGAAACGATGAAGGTTCTCCGTGTAGCTATAGGGTGTGAACATCTTTTTCATCCGGGGGATTCTCCCGAAGATATCATACATCCATGGATACCGCGGGTACCGGCAGAACGTCATATGCTTAAAGAACAATGAAAACTGAGAGAGGACCTTTGAGGAGAGAACACCGGAAAGCCCAT
Source organism: Thermoplasmata archaeon M11B2D (assembly GCA_002900545.1). Taxonomy (GTDB): domain Archaea; phylum Thermoplasmatota; class E2; order DHVEG-1; family DHVEG-1; genus SM1-50. Next base: position 11,501 of record MUGE01000019.1, read on the forward strand.
TTTGCATATACTCCTCTAACACCGCTGGGTCGACGTTCTCAAGGTTCACACCTAGACTCTTGAAATGGCTGGCAATCTCCCTAGACCGCTCAAGGATCTCCTCGATGCGGATGGGTATGGATATGTTCCGTGGGGTGATTCTGGTGATGAACTCAAGGAACAGACTGCTCCTCCCGAACAGTACCGGTGAGCCGAGTGTGACAACGCCCTTGAGGTTCTTTTGTCCCTGCTGTGTCTGGCCGTATGCATAGGCGATCATCCCGCCCATGCTCTTGCCCACCCAGAAAACCGGTGGCGTGGTGT
>MUGE01000271.1:0-2533 GCA_002900545.1 Thermoplasmata archaeon M11B2D
GATATCCTAGCATCTTCAGAAGACCCGGGAGCAGTCATGGATCATTTCATTAGCTATCCGGAGGTTGCACAGGTCCTTGCAAAAGGGACAACAAAATCAAGTGTTGTATTAAACGACCATTTACAAGTCGACCTTCGCGTCGTTGAGGAAAAGAGTTATGGTGCAGCGCTTCAATATTTTACTGGCTCAAAGGACCACAACGTCACCTTACGAGGGATAGCAATAAAACAAGGTTACAAACTTAATGAATATGGACTGTTCGATAAGACTACGGAGCGGTACATCGCTGGGAGAAACGAACAAGAAATCTACAAAAAAATCGGTATGCAATACATCGAGCCAGAGCTACGGGAAAACCGAGGTGAATTCACGGCAGCGAAGACCAAAACGCTGCCAAATCTTGTTGACTATAACGAGATAGCTGGTGATTTCCATGTCCATTCTTCCTGGAGTGATGGAAGTGATTCTATTGAAACCATTGCATCTGCTGCCCAACAACGTGGATATGCATTCATCGGGATCACTGATCATTCACAATCTCTAAAAATCGCAAATGGACTTGATGAAGACAAAATACAGAAAAAAATAAACCAGATAAAACAAATACGCAAGAAATTCCCGAATCTTCATATCTTTTGCGGAACGGAATGTGATATACGGACCGATGGCACGCTTGATTATAGCGATAAAATATTAAGACAATTTGATTTCGTGTACATCGGTATTCATACTGCATTTAAGATGGATAGAGAAACCATGACGAAACGTATCATCAAAGGAATGGAAAACGAGCAGGTTGATTTCCTGGCACATCCAACTGGACGGCTCATCGGGAAACGTGATCCATATGACGTCGATATCGAACAAATAATAGACGCTGCCAAAGAAACCAAGACCCTTCTTGAGATAAACGCATTCCCTGATCGGTTAGACCTTAACGATATCCATATCAAACTAGCCAAAGAACAGGGAGTTCGTTTCGTGCTTGGTACTGATTCACATAGCATCAATCACCTTGATTTCATGAGATTTGGGGTTGCCACTGCCCGAAGGGGGTGGCTTGAGAAAAAAGATGTTCTGAATACCGCATCTGAAAAACAAATTGAAAAAATCGTTGGTATGTGAACCGATGAAAAAAAATGAAGCGAAAAAACAAATCCAAAAACTTCGCGAAGAAATCAACTATCATAACTACAAATACTATGTAGAAAACAACCCGGTAGTCTCCGACTACGAGTACGACATGCTTCTAAAAAAACTTGAATCACTGGAAGCACAGTTCCCTGATTTTATCACATCAGATTCACCGACACAACGAGTTGGAGGTGAACCACTCAAAGGGTTTAAAACCGTGGAACATAAGACACCAATGCTTTCATTAGATAACGCATATTCGTATGATGAGCTAAGAGAGTTTGATGAACGTATTAAAAAAACCTGTGGGAATGTTGAATACATCTGTGAGCCGAAAATAGACGGGGTGAGCATCGCTCTTATCTATGAAAACGGGATTTTTACCAGAGGAGCGACACGTGGCGATGGTATGAAAGGGGATGATATCACTACAAATCTCCGTACCATCCGTAGCATCCCGCTACGGTTACAAGGCTCAAAGCTAAGAAACGTTGAGGTTCGAGGTGAGGTGTACTTCCCAATTTCTTTATTTAATAAGTTTAATAAAGAACAGGAAAAAAAAGGAGAACAGGTGTTTGCCAACCCACGGAACGCGGCGGCAGGGTCCCTTCGGCAACTTGACCCGCGCATCGTCGCAGTACGACCGTTGGATACATTTCTGTATTACATCTCTTTTTCAGATGTTGATTTTGACACTCACGAAACATCCTTATATCTGTTACAAACAACGGGATTCCGTGTCAATCCATTAATAAAAAAAGTAAGAAATATTGACGAAGCAATCTCATACTGCAAGACCCTTGAGACAAGACGCGAAACACTTGATTATGAAATAGACGGTGTCGTTCTGAAAGTAAACTCGATATCGCAACAGAACAAATTAGGTGCGACGATTAAACACCCTCGCTGGGCAATAGCATTTAAGTTTACCGCAAAACAGGCGACCACGCGACTGAAGGACATCGTGATACAAGTTGGACGAACTGGTACGCTCACACCAGTCGCAATCCTCGAACCTGTACAAGTTGGCGGAGTGACGGTTTCCCGAGCAACGTTACATAACTTTGATGAGTTGAAACGCAAGGACATCCGCATAGGTGATGTTGTTTTAGTTGAACGTAGTGGTGATGTCATCCCCCAAGTCGTCAAAAGTATTACTGAAAAAAGAAGCGGCGATGAGAAAATACGTGCGATACCGAGAAAATGCCCTGTCTGTAGCTCAGATGTTATTAGAACCGGAGATGAGGTTGCGGTCCGCTGTCCGAACAAACAATGCCCAGCGCGGTTGAAATGGCGCATTGAATACTTTGCGTCCAGAGATGCCATGGACATCGATCACTTAGGGGGACAAACCATCGACAAACTTATAGAAAAAGGTCTTGTTGATTCCATCGCAGAC
>MUGE01000272.1:0-2533 GCA_002900545.1 Thermoplasmata archaeon M11B2D
AACATATATATTTTCTTGTTTTTTCATTACGTTCCCATCCTCGCTGTATGACCGATAAGCTGTAGCAGGATTTATATTTTTCTTTTCGAACAAGTAAAAAAATCAAATGTTCGTACACTTGGCTTTGTAGTAAACAGTATTAATTTTTTCTAGGGGAAAGATTAGGAGAAAGTATTTTGTGTTTCCTCATTATTCTTTTTTTGTGACTTCTTTTACAAGACTGTTTTTCTCTGCTGAGGATGCAAGGAATTTCAGGATAAGTTCCTTCTGTTGTTGAGTTAATGTCATTGGTTCACCTTTACAAACTGAAATAATCAAGGATTTCGAAGAACTCTTTTTTGATGATATATCCTTGGTTGGTCTTCTTTATCAAATCATGTTTAAGGCAGAACTCAATAACCTCATTTTGTTTGTTTGGTTCATACACCATCTCTGTTTCACCTCTTTTTCATAAAAGAGCAATTACTCTCTTATAATGTCACATGTTGCCAATGAACATATATAAAGGTACCTTGGAAAAATACCAAAATGAAAAAGAACACATACACAAACCTCTTGGAAGTCCTCTCTACTAGAACCATTAAAGTTATATCAAAAAACCGGTTCCCTTTTATGTCGTTATGAATAGAACCTCTAACACAACCGTTCTTCTTTCCAAAGCTCTTGTCTTTGTGAATGCTTTCTGTATCCTACTAACGGTTCATTTGCTTTCAGCAACCTTTGGATTTGTTGTTTCGTCTCTTTTTCATCTCGTCACCGTCTACCTCCTCCTTGGAGTAACTCTCCTAAATATTCCACTACGACACACGTTTTATGCTCTTAGAAAGAAAAACCAACAGTGGAGAAAACTAATCGGAGGAATTCTCCTTCTTCTTGGCGGATTTCTTCTTCTCATCCTCTCACCATCCCCTCTCCTCTGGCTCTGCAGTCTCCCGGTGATTCTATCTGGACTTCACCTTTGCCTTGAGGCACTCAACCGAAGGAGAAGCGAACTGTATCTTCTCACCGTTGCCTCCTTTGCATACGCACTTGTGTTCCTCCTCCTACAAACCATTCCTTTTTTGTGGTCCATATACCAACAAAGCTCACTGGTAGTCTCTCATGGTATTGGTATGCTCACAGAAACCCCATTATTGCTTGGACCTACGACAAGTGGACTTGGGATTGTCCTTGTGACGATCGTGTTTCTCATCAGTGCCTGGTGTCTCACACCACTGAAAACCAAAAAAACAATCCTTTGGAGCGTTCTATGCGTTGGAGGATTAATGCTCCTATGGCTCTTTTACCTACTTCTTCTTAGTCGAATCGCATATAGCTCTGTTGAAGCGGTACATCTCCATCCTGTATTCTTCCTCTTCTGCTTTATCCCTGTCTTTGCCATGCTGTACAGACACCGAGACAACGAACCAACAGCTGATATAATGATACCTCACCAAAACCATCTGAAACGATTTTTCAAAAACGGGGCAATCTGGGCTGCTGTCTTCTTGCTTCTCTCGACAATCTTATTATCTCTCTTTATAAACGGTGGAGCGTCACCAGACCATTCACAAACAGTTGTTTTTTATGCAAATCATATGGTTGGAACCTGGGATGTCCCTGAATACGGTACATATGGCAAGGATGCAGTTGGAATGTTTGGTCTTTGGCCGGTTTATTTGACGACACTAGGGTATAAAACAGAATTAATCGTAACAAATAAAACAAAATTTTTAAATTCAACACAACCCCGTAATGAGAACATCACGACCTACCTAAATCTCACAGATTATTCAACTATAATTGAAACAGAAAAAATCACAAACACAGTACTGGATGCAGCTGCTGTTTTTGTCGTTTCCAATCTAAATATCTCATTTTCAAGAGATGAACAAATACTCATCTGGGAATACGTCCGTAATGGTGGCTCGCTTCTTGTCATAGGAGATCATACAAACGTTGGTGGCATTCAAGATCCGTTAAATGATCTACTTGAACCAGTTGGCATCCGATATCGTTTCGACGCGGCACTCCCTCTAGATGAAACATTCAAATGGCTCACCTGCACCCATCTTCTCCATCATCCTATCACTGCTCTATTGAACAATGTTGATGAACTCCAGTACGGCATCGGAGCGTCACTAGATATTTCCTACCCTGCATTTCCCATCGTCATCGGAGATTCTGCTCTCTCCGACAACGGGGACTATTCAAACGAAGACATCGCCTACCTTGGTGATTATGAATACAACAAAGGAGAACACCTTGGGGACGTCATCCTTGTTGCAGGGGCTTATTATGGCAATGGAAAGGTGCTTGTATTTGGTGATACGTCCACATTTCAAAACCCTGCGCTGCCGATTTCGTATTCCTTTATCCAACGTACATTTTCCTGGCTAAACAGTCAACAGACCACGGAAATAACTACGCTTCAACTAGGAAGTTCACTGGTATTGCTACTTGGTGCTGTACTCATCTATCATTTTTTTACGATTAAAAAAATTTTCTTTGCAGTATATCCTGTTCTCGTATGCCTCTCATTACTCCTTTCAAT
>MUGE01000273.1:0-2529 GCA_002900545.1 Thermoplasmata archaeon M11B2D
TTTAGCATATGCCACAACATCTTATATGTTAGCGATTGGTGCGATGTTAGTCGCAACGGTTTCAGCGTTTGCCCCTATCAGATCAGTGTATCTTCTTAATAGATGGCCTGTAAAAAGCCGTGGATCACGAATGGGTATGTATACAACATTAGTCATAATCATTAGTAGTTTATCGCCCATTATTGTAGGATATAGCATCGAATATTCAAATTATCATACAATTTTTCTTGCATTTTCCTTTGTGGTTCTCTTCGCAGCATTTGTTACATTATTTTTAAAGTATGTTTATCCAACTCTTACAATAAAACTATAACGGTTACTAATCTAAGTGTTTAAAAATTTTAATTATCTTAATATTGATTTCCTGTCCCTTCGAGCCAAGACTTCAATGATATATCTACATATCATTTCCTTTGTTCAGAAAAAATGAAGGGGGAAGAGATTTGAACCCCTATCGAGATTGGAACTTGAATTAACCGGTAAAAATTTTTTGTTTTTCCCCTTCAGAATCACCGTGCTAATTGTTGTCAAGCCGCCGAAGGGATTTGAACCCCTGACCTGCTGATTACGAATCAGCCGCTCCACCAGCTAAGCTACGGCGGCGTGTTAAGGCCTAAATAAGGTCCGATTATTAAAAAATTGCCTATGGATGTTTCCGTAACATCTTTGTACAGCTATCAGTTATAAGACCTCGATGATCTGTGGAGTTGATGAATCCGGTAGAGGTCCTTGCTTTGGTCCATTGGTCGTTGCAGGAATTCTTGTCGAGAACGATTTGGAACTTGTCCGAATCGGTGTCGCAGACTCTATTCATCTTACATCAAAAAGACGAGAACAGCTCGTCCCCATGATACAAAAGATTGTCTCAAAATATGAGGTCATTGTACTACCTGCAGCTGATATCGATGATCTTCGCAAGACCATGACACTCAACGAACTTGAGGTGTTTGTGTATAGTAAAATCATCGAGAAGCTCAGACCAGATGTCTGCTATGTCGATGCAGTGGATGTCAAAGAAGAGCGTTTCGGTAGAGACATCCTCTCACGTTTGTCGTTCAAACCACAGATAATTTCCAAACACAAAGCAGACGAACGATATCCTATCGTCGGGGCGGCAAGCATTCTTGCCAAAGTTACGAGGGACCAACATGTTCGTACGATTGCACTGGAGCTAGAACCACAACTCAATATTCCCCTTGGGAGCGGGTATCCCTCTGACCCTGTGACGAAGAAATTTTTACAGACATGGGTAGAACAGTTCGGCTCATTACCCCCACATGTACGCACATCCTGGGAAACCTGTCAAAAACTCCTTAGAAACCAGAAAACAAAACGTTTAGATGAGTTTCCATAAAAAAGTGGCAGAAATGCCAGCAACCCCGGCTGGCATGTCCCCCGCAATCCAAGTCAATTAATTCTGATAAGGTTATCATCCTTTATATACCTAAGAATAAGGTCACTGAAAGTATTCATTGGCTTTGTCTCAAAAGTATTTGATTTCTCCTAGAATAACGTAACAAAACGAAGAACTGCTTCAAGATGAACAATCGAGTTTTGAGACACCGCCGTATTCATTCCTTGTATTAAAAATTAAAAAAAAAAGAAAACCAGTGATTATTGATTTTGCTGCTGGAATTCTTTTAAAAATGTACAGAGCGCCTCGACGCCTTCCAAAGACATCGCATTATATATCGATGCGCGCATGCCACCGACGGAACGATGCCCTTTTAGCCCAATAAGTCCTCTTTTCTTTGCCTCCTCGACACATTTTGCCTCAAGCTCCGGAGTGGCAAGATTAAAGGTGACATTCATTAACGACCGTGACTCTGGTTGTGCGACACCCTTGTAAAACCCATTTGATTTATCGATGATATCGTACACCATTTTTGCTTTCTTACGGTTCTGTTTTTCCATTGCTGGAATCCCGCCAAGGTCTTTCAGATATTCCAACACAAGCTCGCAAAGGTATATCGAGAAACATGGGCAGGTGTTGTACAAGGAATCTTTTTCAACATGTGTCTTATACTGAAGCATCGTCGGTGTGTTTTCAGGAACCCTGTTGATCAGATCCTCCCTGACGATGACCACGGTGACCCCTGCAGGTCCAAGGTTCTTCTGCGCACCTGCGTAAATAAGTCCAAACCTCTTGACATCGATGACCTTATCCATGAAATTCGAGCTCATATCACAGACAAGCGGGACCTCATTAGGGACAGCTGGCCACACCTGCCATTCGATCCCCCCGATGGTTTCATTACCGGTGATATGTGCAAATGCTGCGTTGTTGCTAAAAACGACGTTCTTCGGGATATAGGTAAACTTCTTATCCTCCGAAGAAGCAACAATCTTCACCTCACCGTACAGATTTGCTTCCTTGATCGCCTTCTTCGCCCATGAACCTGTGTTGACATATTCCATTGGTTTTCCGGCCTGCTGCAGGTTAACTGGCGCCATGAAAAACTGGGTTGATGCGCCACCTTGGAGCCATAAGACCTTATACTCACTTGGGATGCCCATAAGTTCTCTGAG
>MUGE01000020.1:0-11767 GCA_002900545.1 Thermoplasmata archaeon M11B2D
TATATTTTCAAATGGTATAAACACTGCTTCCTCATCATCGAAAACTGGATTTAATCTAACTGTTGCTTGAGTAACAATAGCCGGGGGAGTTAATGATATATTTGTGAATCCGTACTCTGTTGTATATGGGTTTTGTATCTCTAAATCACTGTGTCTTCTTATATTTCCTGTATCATCAACTGTTTCGATATCAATAAAGTTATCTGCAGACCAGCCATATTTATTCCCCCATGTAGATAGTATACCTGTTGATGCGATATTTGAACATATATGCGCTCCTGCTTCTGCAACATTTGCTCGTAATCTATATTTATGTGCTTCTTTTTGAAGGTCAAATGCTGTGATACCAGCACCTACGGTGGCTGTTTGGGTTTCCGAATCAATTTCAAGTGTTTTCATCCTCAGAAGATCAATGACGATTCCTTGCTCAAGACCAAAAGCTTTAGAAAGGACTGTCGGAGCAGCCATTGATAGAAGGGTGCCTCCACTTCTTGGTAAAAAGGGAAGGTTGTTCGTATTTGCAAATTTTATTACTTTTGAAAGTTCTTCAGCGTCTTTCGGCATGACTATATAAAAATTTAAACCCGCTTCTGGAGAGATAATCGAACTGATATAGGAAGATATAATAACGGGATCATTTGTTGCCCACTCGGGTCCAACAATCTCACGTAAACCTTTTAGATTTTCATCTTCAGGGATATTTTGAAAATCATTCTCATCTAGACCTTCCGTATATTCCTTTAAAGCTTTAGCTACTTTTTCAGGACGTAATTGTGTGGCAAAATTACATTGTTTATCACAGATGCCGCAAAGAGTACAAGAATTCACTATTTCGATCAGTTTGCTTGTCGGTTTCACTTTACCTGACATCAACGATTTAAAAATCTGCATCCGTCCCTGCGGCCAATAGGCTAGAAAACCATGTTTCTTACCAGATGGACAAACCCCTGTTCCAAGAAAATCAAATCGGCACATACCACAATGGGAGCCTTTTTTCGCAATAGTCATAGCCTCGTCAAATTTTACATTTCCGACTAACATTGTTTTTTCCCTCATTATTTATTTTTTTGATTCCCTACTTTTTTCTTCTGAACCCATATGTTCTCTGATTAAGTAAGGTTATATATTGGGGCAATTGTATGGATACACCTTGCCGTGTTTTGTTTTCCTGCAATTTCTGAACCATTGAACGACGACAAATTCTACCCCGAACAAATACATTCATTGCATCTTGAAAGACAGTCTCCTCTTAAATCTTTTCTATGATTTTTTAGGAAAAATAATCATTTTGTCTGATTTTTTTTAATTTAAAACTGACAGAAGTATTATTCGTTTCTCTCATTGCAGAGAAAATTTATTTAATAATTTACAATATAACACCATATTGTTGATATCGTTATGAAAATAAAGGAGATGAAACACATTGCATGTTGCATTGTCGTCATTGTTCATGCAAAATCGGTATTACCTGGTTGTATAGATGAACAACAACCACCTGTGAAAGCCTAGACGATATCGCTGCTGATATTGTCATGCTTCTTATGGAAAAAATTTTACCGGTGTGTGTAATTTTTTCGATGTCTCAATTACCTCACAAATTACTATTGAAAGGTTTCAAAATATCTGGACGCAGCAGGTTATCGTTCCGAATGGTAATATCACAGGAATTGGAAACTCAAGAGTGACAAATGAATCTGGGTATGCTGTTGTATACGTTACCTGTAATTTTAGCAAAACCAATGTTCTTGACGTGAAGATTTCATTTAACGATCAACAGAAAGTCGTTGGATTACTGGTCGTACCAACACAGGAGGAATTTTCCTATTCACCTTTGTCTTATGCAAATCTAAGTGGTTTCACTGAGACAAATGTTACGAGCGGTACAGGACAATGGGAATTACCAGGGACGTTAACTGTTCCGAAGGGGGCTGGTCCATTTCCCGCCGTTATTCTGGTACATGGGTATGGACCAAATAATCGAGATGAAACCTATGGTTCCAATAAACCCTTTAAGGATGTCGCTTGGGGTCTTGCATCAAAAGGTATTGTGGTGTTTCGCTATGAGAAACGGACAAAACAATACCCTGAAGAATCTGCAGCGATTCAAAACTTCACGGTTCAGGATGAGATTATTGATGATGTCATAGCTGCGGTACATATGTTAAACAAAACCTTTGTTGTGAATCAGTCACAGATTTTTATTTTGGGCCATAACTTGGGGGGATGATGGCCCCACGCATTGGCTTACAGGACGCTTGAATCGCTGGATTGATTCTCTTGGCAGCACCGACCCGCCCTCTTGAGGACCTGATATTAGAGCAGACTCGATATCTTGCGAATCTTTCTGGTATCAATCAATCTGAAGAGATTAGGGAGCTTGAGCAACTTGTGATAAAAATTAAGAATTTGGATTTCAATGAAAGTGAGTTTGTTCTTGGTGCTCCAAAATCGTATTGGGCAGATTTGGCAACATATGATCCCGTACAAGAAGCGCAAGCAGTACACATTCCTTTGTTGATTCTCCAAGGCAGACGGGATTATCAGGTTACGATGACAGATTTTTCTCGATGAAATCAAACGTTTTTTGGAAATGCGACTGTCGCATTAAAACCTATGCAGCATTAAATCATCTTTTTGTGTCTGGGACTGGTACGCCGACGAATACGGAGTATTTGATCGAGGGGCACGTTGATGAAGAAGTTATTTCAGATATTGCATTCTGGATAACAAATCGATAAAGGCGTTCGGAAAAACCATCTCTATTTTCTCTTCGATATCACCGATATGCTGATTTAATAACCAACGTGTCTGTTAGTACTTTACTTCTTGTTTCAAATTTGAAGACCGTTATGTAGGTAATCCTTCTGCCTTTAATGCGAATCCAGAGACAAAGAGAAACGATTTCCGATCATTTATTGGCGGGATGTTAATGGTGATTCCGGTAAACCCACTTAGGTTCACCGCATAGGATTCAGCTCCAACGGTGACTCGTTGGAAACCCTCGGTCCCTAAAGCGGATATTGTTCCATTGTTCAGAGATAATAACCCTTTTGGTGAAAGTATTCTAAAAGGAATCAAATTAGTAAATAACATCGTCAGTACAAAAAACGGTAGAAATATCAACAGAATGATAAGTGCCACAATTACACTAGACGTGTTTTTTACCATGTTAACGATTCCTTCCAAGATTTCTAACGCCAACCACCATGCCACTAACCCTTCGCCTCTTGCATGGAAATAGCAGAAGCTATTTGAGATATTCTCGTCAGCTAAACCAGGGAATTGGTACGGTAGTGTTGTTTGTTCTAACAAGGATAAACAAAGAGGATTGGGAGATATTTTTTGGTAGTGTTCACCAAAAATTCCTTTTTCGTTCAGAAACGCTTCATATTTTAAAATCGCCTGATAATCATTTCTTTCCTGTGCATCGTATAACTTACAAAGATACTGTCGTATCTCTTCAGCTTCAGGAACTGTTACCATGGTCTTGATTTGTTTTGTTTGCCTCCCAAGATGATGGTTCACCTCGATGGTAACAAGATCGTTTTTTATTGACAGGAGGTTATGTTGCGGTGAGGCGAGCGCAGGAGTAAAGCCTGTCGCAACAACAAGTACAGCTGCTAAGAGACTTATGAGTATGATTTTTTTGTTCATTTTTTCCTCTCTATTGAATATTAATCGGCATCCTCTATTTAACTCTTTATATGTTTTACTTCGGTTAAATATAAAACGAACTGATGCGTTTTATTCGCGAAAACGTATGGAATGCCATAAATTTTTATCCCTTTAAAAACATTTAAATGTCCATCAGTAATATTGTATAGAAAGGAAGGACGTTACATGAGTCAGAGCCCGCTTGGAAAAAATCTTGGAAAATATTTTTTTATTTATGTCTTGTGTTTTTTGTTTTTTTGCACCAGTTTGCATACTGCGATGGGTGAAAGCGCTCAAACGTGTTTTGTAGCATCAAATCGTGGTTCAAATCGTCATCGTAGCGACGGGGGAGACATCCCGACGTGGTCTGTGGGGGATCAATGGGTGTACAACGTCGATCCTCTTTACTTTTCAATTCCCAATGCCTCATTTTCTGGGTCTATTCAAAATTTCAAACAAAAGGTTATTGAAATGACGGATGGATGGTATCTGATGGAGATCACCGGTCAGATTAGCGGACAAATCATAATCAACGGTGTCCCAGGGCAACTTACCGGTCAGATTACTGGTGAATCTTCCGCCCGTGTTTCTGATCTTGCCGAAGGAACTACTGATCTTTATTCCCAGGGGACGATTACTATGCTTTTCGTACCGTTCCCCTATGAAATGAATGTTGTTACCAGCTCCTCCCCTTCACTTGAGTTGTATGATTTTCCTTTGTTTGTTGGGGAACAATGGCAACTTGCCGGCATGACCTCCGTCTCAGGCTCTTTTAATGTCCAAGGGGTGTACGAGCAATCATTTAACGAAAGCCAATGGATCGACGAAACCGGCACCTGTATTCAGGAAAAATCGATAACCGTTCCCGCAGGAACCTTTCAGTGTTATGAGATTGGACGATCACGTTCAGAGAATCAGGCTTGGTATTCGACTGATGCTGGAAATATCGTACAATCTACCATCGATCAAAGCGATGAGAACATGACCATTCAATTAGTTCTTAGCCTTCAATCAATTACCACTGCTGTGCAGCCAATCACTATTTCAGAGGACATCATGCCAGCGATGGTCGCCCCTGGTGTATCTGTTGTTGTTTCTGGTCAGGCGATCTCATCTAGCTCTGGTAGTCCAATTCAAAATGGCGTTATCACTCTGCAGATTCCCGTGACGGGAGACAGCTGGACCACGACAACGAACTCTGCTGGGTTTTATTCCATGGTTATCGACGCACCGACCATGAGCGATGATACGCTCTCTGGCAGAGAGACCGGCTCTGGAGGTGTTATTGTCCATTGCACAAGCGGGAGTCTTTTTGGGTATCGGGTGCGAACGTTAACGACAGTTCATGACACTGCACCAACCCTTCCTTCCATCCAAGGCCCAGTGCAAGGAAAAATTCGTGTCTCCTATCCCTATACTTTTATGTCGATGGACTTGGAAAACGATGAAGTGTTTTACTTTGTTGACTGGGGTGATGGGACCAACAGCAGCTGGGTTGGTCCTTCTGCTTCAAACGAGGCGATAACTTTAAGTCACACGTATCAAAAAAAGGGAAGTTACCTTATAAAGGTAAAAGCCAGGGACGTTTTTTATGCGGAGAGCGACTGGGGGACTCTTGAGGTCAGCATGCCAAAACTCTCGTCATCGCTTGTTTCTTTGAAATGTTTGGAAAGATTTCCATTTCTATTCAACCTGCTACAGTATCTCCTGCTGCGGTGACCTGTCGTTGTTGTATAGAAATTTTCGATTCTTCCGGTACCTCTCAATACCGTCAGAATTTCATTTTTTCTTCAACACTCATAATTAAAAAATCCGCGTTATCTTAAGTTTTGTTAATAGATTGACGAACAATATTTTTATTTATGACAAAACATTTAAATTAGTATTCTGCATTGATACACAGAGAGGATTGATTTCATCAGATTAAGAATCGTCGGTATCGTACTCTTCATCTTACTGTTGCTTGGTAACCCAGTCGGTGTCGGGTATGCAGAAACACAGAAGAGCGTTCTCATATACAAGACCGGATCCCTCTGCCAGATTCAAGGAAATGATCATATCGTAGTGGTTATTGATGCACAACTATATCCTTGGATACAAAAGAGATTCACTCGATATCTCAACGAGGTACAGGAGCGTTTCCCCGTGGAATTTTCCATACTGAAAGTCAATGGTCTTCGCAGTCAGGATACTATCACCCCCGCAGAACTCAGAGGCTCCTTACAGAAAGAATATGCAATGAATGATACAGTAGGGGCATTGCTTGTTGGACAGATTCCCTATGCATTATGGAAACAAGGTGTTGGGAACAACAGTGGTGTGTTAAGTGTGTTCTACGAGGATCTGGATGGTGAGTTTAAGGATACAGATGCAGATGGTTTTTACGATTATCATAGCTTTGGTCCTCAGGAAGGTCCTGAGATTTGGTTGTGCTGGATGCGACCACCGATAATAGGACAAGCGTTCTTCATGAACAGATTTTTGGAAAAAACTCATAACTATTATACCGGTGAGATACGCATAGCGAAAAACGCATTTGTCGCATGTCATGAGGATTACGATAACAATTTCTACGGACCTATCGGCGTCGTCCCTGTCTTACAGGATATTTATGGTACTGCTTATGTCGATACGGATGGAGAGGAAACTGACATAACGATAGATGGTGAAATCTGGCGGCAGCTCCGTCGTAATCGATATGAGATTTTTGACACATGGCAGCATGCCAATTTCCGATATCAAGCGTGGGACTCTGGTGGGTTTTCTTCATTGAAGATCCTTTGTCTATCCAACGGCGCTCTTATGACATTTCTATACGGGTGTCATAGCGCGGATTTCTGGGAAGCACCAGGAACCACACCATTGAATGTTAACATCGCGGTTTCCTATGTGTTTGGACGCTCCATTGGTCAGGCTGCCAGTGGGACCTCGTGGAGTTATGGGACCGAATATAAATATATGGTATATGAAGCGATGCGGGATTACAACGCATATCTTGGGAACGCCTGGTTTGCGATGGAATCGTATGTCGAGACCGCTTCGTTTGTCCACGAGCGATATCCTGATCGGGACCCCCATACCGAATGCGCAGGAAACAGCCTAATCGGCAACCCGTTTCTTTATGTAAATTACGAAACAATAGAGAGAATTAGTTAAATCTTTATTTTTTTAAGCAAATACTATTTCTTTGTACAAAAAATAAAAAGATACCTTTTAATTCTCATGTACTCGTAAGAGATATATAAGGATAATGAAATGAACCTATTCAGCATTGAATCTTACGTAATGTATATATTCAATAGTTAGGTAGAACATGAGACAAATACTTGTGATAGTAATAGGCATTCTCCTCCTCTGCGTAGGTTTTTCAGGTTGCATTAATCAAGCAGAAGAAGGAAATCAAAAACATAGCGAGTTGTTGACGATAGGTATAAGTGAGGGTCCTCATGGGTTTTTCCCATGGATTACTAGCTATGATATCAATACATTAGCAATAAATTTTAATATTTTCAATCCTTTGGTGATGTTTGACAACAGTTTCAAGCTCTTTCCTAAACTTGCGAAATCATGGAATAACCCAGATAATTGCACATGGCGGTTCTTCCTCAGAGACGATGTTACGTTTCACAATGGATATAATTTCACGGCACATGATGTCAAATTTACAATCGATTTTATAAAAAATAATAAGAGTCATGTACTACGGGATTTACTTACTGAGGTTAAAGAAGTCAATGTTGTAAATACGTATACAGTTGATATCGTAACATTTCAACCATTCCCTATTCTTTTAAACAAGTTGACAAATATACCCATCGCCTCTCAGAAATATGTAGAAGAAACATCAGAAAAATGGCCTGTTGGGACGGGCCCCTATGCACTTGAAAACTATACATGCGAAAAAAACATTACCTTAGTACGATTTGATCAGTATTCTATGGGTCATCCTGCTATAGAAAAAGTTATTTACAAAATCATACCAAATAGCGAAGATCGGAAAAAAGCACTCATCGCAAAAGAGATTGACATTCTGGAACATGTCCCTCAACCATACATCGATGAGATACTCAATTGTTCAGGGATTACGATAAAAAAAATCTCCAATCCAACCGTATGGTACCTTGGGTTTGACTTTAGGGAAAACAATAGCAGTGCCTTTCCAGGGATGAAAAATCCATTCTCGGATGTACGCGTGAGAAAGGCAATGTATCATGCGATTGATATCGATAGAATCATTAAACGATTGGACTTGGCCGCAGAGCCTGCCTCACAGTTCCTATCACCATTGATTTTTGGGTATAACCCTGAGATAAAACGATTGCCATTTGATTTGAATCTTTCCAGGCAGCTTCTAAAGGACGCAGGGTATGAAAACGGATTTACTATAACGTTAGATGCCATTGAAGAAGCCCCAATGCAAATCCAGATTTCTGAAGAAATCGCACAACAACTCTCCCAGGTGATACATGTCACCGTGAATATAATTCCTGCAATGCAATACTATCAGAAATTAGATGAAACCAACTTCTCCATATATTTTATTGGCTGGATTCCGGCGACGGGTGACGGTGGGGAAATATTTGATTACCTCCTACGATCTGAGCACCACCCCCTTGGCATCGGATCATATAATTTTGGGTTCTATTCAAATCAAACCATTGATGACATAACCTCGGAAATTAGCTATACCATGGACCAGAAGATACGCTTGGAGCGTATGAAGCAGGGATTTAAGATTGCCATGGATGACGTTGCATGCATCCCTCTGTACATTAGCGTTTGCAATATTGCTTTTCCAGAGTATCTCGAATGGAGTCCGCGATCAGATCTCAATACCCTTGTGGAAGAAATTACTGTTAAATAACCGCGGTGAGATACGTTATTGTTGGTGCAGCAAGGAATGAAGAAGTTCCACAGCCTTAAATTAAAAATCATTTTTCCGCTTCTTATTATTCTTCTCATTGTTTTTCTTACAAGTTCATTGGTAATCATTGATAGAGAGTCCAAAGCAGCAAAAACATCTCTTATTACTACCGCCACCTCCTTCTCCAGCCTATCAGTGGTCTATGTCATAGACAATTATAAGATCCTCTACGAATCCGGATTTTATAAATTCACTGAAGTCATCGATGATCTGATGAAGCTAAATACTGACCTTGTAACAATACAAATCGTTGATGTGAACGGGAAAATCCTCTTCGACTCCATCGAGATTCAGGAAGGAAAATATGATGAAAGCACACTGGGGGATCGGTTCCTTGAAAATGAAACGCTCATCCAACGAGCAGGAGAACCATCCTCCTCACTTTTCATTAATGAAGAAACGCGCTATATCGATATCATCGAACCGTATTTCGAGCAATGGGGCAGACATGATTATTCGGTGAGATACATCTTTACCCTTGCCAGTTTGGACTTAATGACCTATGAGTTGATAGTCACGATATCGTTGTATTCAGGTGTCTTTATCATCGTTTCTTTTCTCCTGATATTCTTCCTTTTTAATTATTTTATCTCTGCTCCTATCGGAGAGCTTACAAAAGGCGTCCGCAACATGGGGAAAGGCACCCTGGGCTATGAGGTACAGATACAATCAAAGGATGAAATCGGTGAACTTGCAACCGCATTTAACACCATGAGCGCTGACCTTAAGGTCTCCCGCGATCATTTAGAGCAATATAGTAAGAATCTGGAAAAACTTGTGACTGAGAGAACAAAGGAGTTAGAAGAAAAAACCAGACGTCTTGAACAAATCAACAAGGATTTGACGGTTGCACGAGAAGAACTTAGTGTTCTTAATAAGAATCTTGAGCAACGCGTACATGAACGAACAAAAGAAGTGGAGACCCTCCTTAAACAAAAAGACGAGTTTATCACCCAGCTTGGCCATGATCTGAAGAACCCGTTAGGCCCGTTAATTAATTTGATCCCACTGCTGGAGGAACAGGAGAAAGATACCGCAAAAAAAGAGATGCTTGCTGTTCTGCATCGGAACGCGTCCTATATGAAAAACCTTGTTGTAAAAACACTTGAACTCGCAGTGTTAAACTCCCCAAATACCAGGTTTTCCATGGAAACGCTGAACTTGTGTAACGAGGTCAACACCATCATAGAAAATAAAAAGATCCTCTTTGAAGAACATAATACGACCGTCATAAATACCATCGATCCTGCCGTATCGATTAAAGCTGATCGCTTACGGTTTGAAGAACTCCTGACAAACATCTTTGAAAATTCGACAAAGTATTGTCAGCGACAGTGTAAAATAACCATCGATGCAAAAAAAGAAGATGATTTTGTCGTCATCTCTATCACAGACAACGGTATTGGCATGAGCAACGAACAAATTGAACGAATCTTTGATGAGTTTTATAAGGCAGACTATGCACGTCATGATATCCAGAACACGGGATTAGGCATGTCGATTTGTAAAAGAATCGTCGAGAAACATGGGGGACATATATGGGTGGAAAGCCCAGGTCTTGGGAAGGGCATCACCGTGTTTTTCACCATGCCGGCAGAGTCATCAGACATCTGAAAAAAGAAAGATACCCTCCTAGGTGTACGCACATCATGATGCCTTTCCGGTTCATCTGTAGAAATGCATATTAACGGCTTATTTGATATATCGCTTGAGGAAGAAAAAAACCATGAAAAAAATCATGCTTGTTGATGACGAAAAAGACCAGATTTATTTCATTAAAACCTCTTTTGAAAATCTGTTTGGAAAAGAATACACTATTATCCCTGTTGAAAGCGGTGAGAAATGCTTTGAACTATTACAGAACGAAGAAATTCCCCATCTGATTCTTTTGGACATCATGATGCCGCAGATGAACGGGTGGGAGGTCTTTGATCGGTTACGTGCGCATCCCTCTTGGAAGGACATCCCCATCATATTTCTGACCGCCCGGACCGATGAATTCGCTGAGCATGCTGGTGCTCTCATCGCAGAAGATTATATCAAGAAACCTATCGAGATAAAAGAGTTAAAAACACGCATAGACAACGTGTTGAAAAGAGCCGGGAAAAAATAGCGTTAGAGATTGTTTGTTTTGTTCCCAATGATCATATTTTTTCAGGTAGTATATTGGATTTATATACCTCGGTGACGTACAGATAATCATAATTTGCGATATCCTCAGGGAATTTCTTTCGCAGATCCTCCATGACGCGATAGAAATGCTCAAAATTCGTCGCATAGAGCGTGATTTCCAGATCATACCCGCCAATCGCTTTATGGATTTCCCAGAGGAAGGGATTGTCACTGAGATAGGTGATAATCTGGTTTTTTTTGTTGTAATCCCGCAGGGAGAGGTTTACGATAAATTCCCGCAGCCCAAGTTTATTGATGTCCATGGTAATCGAATATCGTTGGATGACCCCTGATTTAATTAGTTTGGTTATCCTGGAATGTATCGTCACTGTCGACACATTGATTTGGCTTGCGATGTCAACGCTGTTGATTCGTGTGTTTTTCGCAAGTAAATTAAGGATTTTATAGTCCACCAGGTCTATGTTGACCGTTTGTCCGTTGTATCGGTATTCATAGGCTCGTTCGTGGGATGCTGCAAGCTCGTTGAGCAGCAATGAATGTTTATAGCCGAATGACTCGTAGAGCTGGGAGAAAAATATTTCTTTGAAGTAATACCGGTAGTGCCGCAAGGTCTCTTCGTAGAATGCATAAAAGTGATTTGGGGACTTTACTAAAATGGTTATGATGAGGTCGTATCTACCCTTTGTTGATGCGACGCTCCAGGTATTGTGGTGGTTGACGAAATGGTTTATGATTTCCCTTTCTTTATCCGGTGATGCATATTGTAAGACGATGTAGAGCCGATAGACGGAAAACCCAAGTTTGAAGACGTCGACCATTGCATTAAAATTTTTTATAATGCCTTTCGTCTGTAGTCGTTTGATGCGGTATTCTACGACGCTCTTCTGAAGACCGACTTTTTTTGCGACGGATGAAAGCGATTGTCTTGAATTTAAAAAAAGGTGGTAGAGGATTTTATGATCCTTTGAATCTAATTCTCTCACAGCAAAACCATCGTTTATTTCACTAATAAATTTTTCCAATGTTTTCTAGTGAAGTTTAATTACAATATATGCA
>MUGE01000274.1:0-2528 GCA_002900545.1 Thermoplasmata archaeon M11B2D
TTGAAACAATAAAAATCAGTTTTCAGAATGTGTTTTCTATCTCCCATCCTTCGATTAGCATATATAACCTCTGGTTTTATATACCAAACCACAAAAATCTGCTAAAGATTGTTAATGTTGGTTATAGAAAAACGAAAATCTAGGATCTTACGATAAAAACATCTCAAGCATCTAAACAAATATCTTCAAAGCCTGTACGGTATTGTCCTAAATGTGGCCGTGAGATCTCATTCAATGCAGTGGTCTGTCCGTACTATGGTTATGACGGTAATGAAATCCGTGTTACTGCTTCCTCACTTCCAACTCTGTCAACTATTAACACGAAAACAGGGGGTTATATTTATATACCAGAGGATTTTAGACGATTGATGAACTATTATTCAAAAATACCTGAAAGTCAAGTTGCTGATATTAAAAAAAAGCTTGAGCTGCAGGCATTAGAGACCGCAGAGGAACGCTTACCCCTTTACCTGAAAGTTCGATTAAAAGACGCTGCCCTCATTCTTGATGTTGGATGCGGCTCTGGTTTTGTCACTAGAGACATCGCACGACTTACAAAAGGGATGGTGGTAGGCATCGATGGCTCTGACTCACTTCTTGCTGTCGCCAAGAAGATTCTAAGAGACGATGCAAACGCAAGCCTATGCAAGGCAGACGCGGAAAAACTCTGCTTTCCTGATAACGCCTTTGATCTTATCACCTGTAATTTACTGTTGATGTGGGTGGACGATCCCCAGGCTGTCGTTAATGAAATGACACGAGTGGTAAAACCACAAGGGAAGGTGCTTGCTTCCCTTGAACCTGATTACGGGGGAAAAATCCACTGGCCGGAAAACAAAAAAGTAGACCCTTTATTTGCCGGGGAAGCCATCAGGAAAAAAGGCGGTGATCCCCATATCGGACGCAAACTACGTACCCTGTTTGTCACCGCAGGGCTTGAAACTATCATAGGCATTGGCAACAACAGGATATGGTCCTGCGAAGAGGACAAACAATACTATCTTCACTCCCGTGATTTCTACATTAAAATATTAAAAGAGGCAGGTCTTACTGAACAAGAAATCGACCAGTGGGAGTATGAATTTCTCAAATCGCTTGATGATGGCGTTCAACTAAATTTCTTCCCACAGTTTTACGCGATTGGCACAAAACAGGAACCCTTGCATGGATAGGCGAGAAAGATGACAGCGACTTTTATAAATGGACGGGAAATCGCAAAAGAGATCAGAAAGAACATTACCCATGAGGTTGGGCAGCTACGGAAGAACTATCAGGTAGCACCTGTGGTCACAACCATCGCCATCGGTCAGAACCCCTCATCGGAACTGTATATGAAACTACGAAATGCAGCGTGTGACGAGGTCGGTATCCTCTCAAACGTCCTTCGTTTTAATGAAGATGTCTCGGAAGCAACGATTCTACAGACCATAGAACACCTCAATGATGACCCCGCGGTGCATGGAATTCTCATCCAATACCCTGTTCCATCACACATCTCGCCAACAACATGTATGAAAACGGTTGTTGCGAAGAAAGATGTCGAGGGGTTTACCCCAGAGAACCTTGGCAGGACCCTTATCGGCGACGAGGATATTGTCCCCTGCACTCCTCTGTCCGTTCTTACTATTTTAGACCATGAGCATGTTCCCCTACAGGCAACAGACATTGTTATTGTGAACCATAGCAACGTTGTTGGAAAACCCTTGGCAGCATTGCTGCTTCATAGAAACGCGACTGTCACAGTTTGTCATGTGTTTACACAGAATCTAAAACAGTACACTTCGCAAGCAGATATTCTCATCACTGGTGCCGGCGTGGCGAATCTCATTACAAAGGACCATATAAAAAACAATGCCATTATCGTCGATGTTGGAATCGTAGAAACCAATAGCGGGGTTCGTGGGGATGTCAACGTTGAATCAGTCAAAGAGAAAGCCTCTCGTATCACCCCAGTCCCCGGCGGGGTTGGACCAGTCACCATCGCATGTGCGCTTTCAAATATGGTAAAAACCTATCGACACTGCGTTGAGCCTACTGCATAAAAACATGAATTGTTCAATAACGATTCAAGCGGATGGACTATGACAAAGGACGCCTATTACGGAGGAAAGAAACCCTCTATTTTCTTACTCCACCAAGAGCTATTTTATCACAAGGAAACCATAGGTTATGTTACCACACCGGGGACAGCATAAGACTCCATCCTTATATTCTGTATCGGGCGGTTTTGTTCCAGACTCTTCAAAGGTATTATCACACCACCTACATATATATGTCATTTTTCTCTCCTCAGAATAGGTAGGTGTTATATGTTAATAAATAAATCGTTTTTTGAAGTGTATAGGTAACCGAAACGCGAAGAATAATGGGGATATAAGAAATAAAGATCCAAAAGAAGGACAATAATATGTTAAAAGAGAATGTGTTTGGAAGCAAACGATTTGTGAATTGCAGGAATAGGGGGTGATGGTTTTTTGCTTTCTTTCGCTTGTTTTCTTTGATTGATTCAAATGTAGTATTTGATGTTA
>MUGE01000275.1:0-2526 GCA_002900545.1 Thermoplasmata archaeon M11B2D
TTGGATATCGGACAGCGGCATATGACCAGGACCCTCAACCATGGTCTGCACTCCGAATTTTCGAGCGGTTTCAACAAGTTCACCGATAATAAGCAACTCCTGGAATTTCGCCCGATCATTTGAATCAGCAAGCGCGCCAGACCGCATGCCATCACCAAGAGAAAGCGTTAAATCATAGCGTTTCGCGATCTCTAAGAGATACTCGAAATCCTTGTAAAATGGGTTCTCCTGGTCATGATGTAAAATCCATGCCATATGAAACGACCCACCACGGGAAACCATGGGAATACACCGCTGTTGCTTCCGCAGACGCTCCACGCTTTCCAAGGTGACGCCCACATGGACGACCGCAAAATCAACTCCTTGTTTGGCTTGATGCTCAACAGTCCGGAACATATCATCTGCGGTCATATCAACAATCGAACCACGTCTTTTGATAGCCTCAATCCCAGCTTGATAGATAGGAACCGTCCCGAAAGGAATCGACACGGTCTGTAACAACGTACGACGAATCGTATCAAGATTGCCACCAGTTGATAAATCCATTACTGCGTGCGCTCCAGCGGCAACCGCGACCTTTGCCTTCTCAACCTCCTCTTTGAGTCTGCAGTATTCGCGAGAAGTACCAATATTGGCGTTCACCTTGACACGTAAACCAGCCCCTATTCCAAGGGACGACGGCGCATGAACCGGATTAAAAGGAATAACAATGTGGCCTGCAGCAACCCCTCGTCTGATCAGCTCTACCGCACTTTTCTCAGACTGTGCGACATTCTTCATTTGCGGGGTTGTCCTTCCCCGTTTCGCCTCAGAAATCTGCGTCATACCACATACCTAATGATTTCACCCTATTAATACTTTCAATTCTAGGTGTCTGCAAAGCAACAATGACGTCACAAGCAAAACCATAACACTAAAAACAACAAGACATATACAGACCCTTGAAATATTTTTGTGGGATAGACAATGAACTCAATTCTTAAGCTCTTCTCAGACCATGGGACGTTCGTCCTTCCTGATGCGCTCACCTACATCACGTCAAAAGAAAAACCAGATGATTTCGCCAAATTTCTCATTAAAAACCTTAGGGAATACCCTTTGTTTCTCGCACTGGATGCCATCAAAAACATCGAAGAATCAACCCAGCAGATCACCAAACAACCAACACCACCGCCGATACCACCTGCTGTATCACCATCACCTGTCATCGAGAAAACCATTGAAAAGGAATTCCAAAAAAAGATACTTTCAAAAATGTATAACAAAACAACATTTGTTAAAGAGATAAACGAAGACGAAGATGAAGAAGACATTGAAGAGGAACACATACAAACAGAAGAGAAAAAACCACTTCAACCCCTTGAGATAAAAACGGTCAAAAGCTGGAAACCACTGGCTAGGGAGTACAACTCCGAGGTACGCATCATCTCAGATATCACCGGAAGGCGAACCAGCGAAGGCACCACCCAGGATTTCGTCAGTTTATTCAGAGAGCGATACCAAGCGATACGAACTATCCTTACCGCCCAGAGACGTGAAATCGCACAGTTTATCCCCATCAATCGTATAAAAAGAACCATGATCGATGTTCAGCTTATCGGTATCGTAAAAAGTGTAAAAACAACAAAGAGCGGACATCGGCTTATCGAAATAGAAGACGACACTGGGTCTGTGGCGCTCATGGCACTGAAAAACAACACGGAGATATTCCAACTGGCAAACGAAGTGATGCTTGATGAGGTCATCGGGGTGGTCGGAAAAATCAGTAAAAACAAAGACCTCATTATTGTACAAAACATCGTGTACCCTGACATAAAAATGCATCAAGAGCGCAAACGAACAGACTCACCCCTTTGCGTTGCGTTCCTCTCCGATGTCCACATTGGCAGCAAAATGTTCATGGAAGCCGAATGGAACACGTTTCTCCGCTGGATCAACGGAGACTTAGGAAACTCCCGTCAAAGAGACGTCGCAAGCAAACTAAAATATCTGGTGCTGCCTGGTGATCTTGTCGATGGCATCGGAATCTACCCAAACCAGGAAAAAGAACTCTCCATCAGCAATATTTATGACCAATATCAAGCACTAGCAAAGCAGTTTGAATACATCCCAGACCACATCACGATTCTCCTGCAGCCAGGCAACCATGATGCAGTACGCCCCGCGGAACCGCAACCAGCGTTTGAAAAAGAAATACGTGACCTCTTCTCAGGGAAAGAATTCATCTTCATCGGAAACCCTTGCCTGTTCTCCCTTCATGGAATTGAGATCCTCTCCTACCATGGGCAAAGTCTTCTTGATTATTCAACAAACATCCAGGCACTGAGTTACAACGAGCCAACCGAGGTCATGAAACTCATGCTTAAGAAACGACATCTTGCACCGACCTATGGCGGGTACACCCCCCTTGCTCCTGAACATGAGGACTACATGCTCATCAGCCAGGTCCCAGACATCTTCGTCACTGGCCATGTCCACACTTCCTACATCGACAACTACCGAGGCGTCACCCTCATTAACGCCTCC
>MUGE01000276.1:0-2518 GCA_002900545.1 Thermoplasmata archaeon M11B2D
TATTTCGTTTAAAATTATGCACTTTTTTGCATTTTTCTAAACGAATCATTTAAATACTATTTGATGATTTTATAACTAATAATGATTGAGAGAAGAGTTGTCAGAAATATCTTAGATTCATTGGATGAAAAGATTGTATCAAAAAAGCAGTTGATTTCTGACTTTCGTAATGTTATACATAACGAGTCCGTAGAATCTCTCATTGCTAACCTCCGAAGAAACGGTGAGATTCTCTATGTGTTCAAAGGATATTATTATATTCTGGATCCCGCAGAACGTCAAGGAGGATATACAAAGTATTCCTCTGAAGAAATGGTCTATGCTACCCTGAACAACCTCAATATCCGTTGGTATCTTGGTTTAGAAAGCGCACTAGAACGAAACCGGATCACCTGGCAGGGTGTGGTCAGTCCCATCATCATCAATTCGTCCTTCAGCGGTAACCGACGAATCCTTGGGATACCATACCGTTTCCGGAAGATGAAACGGTCACTTTTTGAATTTGGATTCGTGAAAAAAACAACCAAGAACAGAATCGTCTTTTACTATTCAGACCCTGAAAAAACCTTACTTGATTACCAATACTTCCATCGACGAATCCCCGGTGAACTGTCACCATATAAGCATACGAAGACAGCGCGTTCCTACGTCCTACAATATTCACAGAATTCCAAGCGGAAGGTCACAGGATAATGAAGTCTAATGAGTTCCGAAAGTACCTCGCGTATGTCAAAGAGCGACGTGGCACGCACATCCCCGACTATTATATCGAAAAAGACTATGTCCTGTCACGTTTTCTCTCCGCATGGCAATCATTGAAGGATACAGGAAGCGTCCCGTCATTGGATGCATTGGTGTTCAAAGGAGGAACGCTTCTCATCAGAAACTATCTGCAGTACCCTCGTATCAGTGAAGACCTTTATTTCACTCATCAGGACTCAAACGCCCTTCGCCGTATAGAAAAATCGAATAAGCGGGAGGCTGAAATCAAAAAACGAGTCATCCCCCTCCTTGATGAGATCAAAAGGGTATGTGAAAGAGCGGAATTTGATTTCGAGGTGGAACGAACGAATCCCCGTTATGTCTTGGTGCGTAATTCACGAGCGGTCTATGTCCTCCATTTCTATTATCATTCACTGCTCACTAGAGAGGAAATACCCGTAAAGATCGAAGTAAATTTCCTAGAAGACATCATTTATCCCTATACAGAATCACGTATCAATACCATCGTTGAGAACGATACCTACCTCAGATCCATCGGCTATAACCTGAATTATGTTACCGTCAAGACCTATGCATTTGATGAGATCGTTTTGGAAAAATATCGAGCAATCCTGACGCGAGAAAGCTTCAAGGAACGTGACCTCCTCGACTTATACCTTATCAGTGAGCAAGGCATTAACGTCCTTGGTGTTCCGGGCAATCTGGTAAAAAGGAAGCTTGATTGCGGGGTGCTTATCGCGCCCGGGCTCTTACAGAACTTGAAAAGGAATTGTACCATACTTCAGAGTCATGGTTTTCTTGAATCTGAGGATGATGTACGTCGTTTGACCTTAGTGACTATTGATACTTCGCGTTATCTGCATTTTAAGAACCTTTTGTTTGAGAAACTTAAGGCAATTTGCGCGACTTATAGAAATTAATGACGATTTCCAACTTCAGAACGTTATACTATTTTAGGGTATGTATCTCCTTTTTTATACCACAAAAACAAAGTCATACAAAAAATAATGGTTTTTCTCCAGTTGGGACCATGTGAATGCAAGGGAAGGGATGTGAACGCCTAATTACCAGTTAAATTTCAAACAGGGGATAATATTTACTCCTGTAAAAACCTACAATTTCAAAGGTTTTTCAGGTCATTTTTATGATATTATAGAGTTTTATTGCTGGACGCCAATCAAAATGCACCCATGGTACAACGAGGAGAACTGTACCTTTAATAAGATATGGGAGTAAACGTGGACGGTCCCAATAGTTCTGGAAGAATCTATTTTCTGCCATGAGGCTGAGCCCCAGGCTAAAACCAGCGTGATACGTATTGTGAAGAAAATTATTGTGTTGTACCTTGTTGAGAACGGACATGTAGATGTGGAGACCGACGCAATTGTTCTCGATGGTGTTGTATTGGAAGGTGTTCAAACCGCCTCCGCCAATATCGATACCGAACACGCTACAATTGCTGATGCGATTCCGGAGAACAGTAGTATTGCTACCGCCCCAAAAACAAATGCCTGTTGGGCAATTATCAATAACATTACCAGAAATAGTAGTATGACCGTTTCCAAGGATAATTCCATACCGAAAACCGGCATCCGTGATGATGTTATCGGTTATCTTACTGAAATTAGAATTACAAAGAAGATTGCTATTGCTTGAATAACGGAGGATATTGTCCGAGATTGTACAATTATCAGCACCCCTGTAGATAACAATAATGTCGCAATCACTATTGACTCGAAAGTTCTCTATATGGAAACCTGATACGCTTACATTACAGGCTTTGATATTAAGGACA
>MUGE01000277.1:0-2515 GCA_002900545.1 Thermoplasmata archaeon M11B2D
GGCGTCCATCGCCTGTTTGATATCAAAGATAAAATCTTTCATGCGAATGTCATCATTGTGATTGCAGGGATGGAGGGTGCCCTTGCCAGCATCGTAGGTGGTCTTGCATCAAAACCCGTGATTGCGGTGCCAACAAGTGTGGGGTATGGCGCAAGCTTCCAGGGTATCGCCCCGCTGCTAACGATGTTGAACTGCTGTGCGGAAGGTGTCGCGGTCGTTAATATCGATAATGGGTTTGGCGCTGGGTATTTCGCTAGCCTCATCAATAGGTGAGGAATCATGACGGTCGCGTATTTTGATTGTTTCTCCGGGATTGCTGGGGACATGATCCTGGGTGCTCTAATTGATCTTGGGGTTGATCATACGTTTTTAAAAAACGAGCTGAAGAAACTTCCGCTTACTGGATATGACATCCAGATAAGGAAGGTCCAATGCAATCATATTACTGCAACTGACGTCACGGTGGTGGTAACCAAAGAGCAGCATCATCGAAACCTCTCAGATATCAATGACATGTTACATCAGAGTATGCTGGAGGAGAAAATAAAGACACAAAGTCAAAGGATCTTTTACAACCTTGGAAAAGCCGAAGCAAAGATACATAACGTGGATATCGAAGAGGTACATTTCCATGAGGTCGGCGCAGTGGATTCCATTATCGATATCGTTGGCTCCGTTATTGGAATATCCAGGCTTGGTATCGATACCATTTATTGTTCACCGCTTCCGCTTGGACATGGGTTTGTGTCCTGTCAGCATGGGCTCCTTCCGTTGCCTGCCCCAGCAACTGTCGAGCTTCTCAAAGGAGTCCCTGTGTACTCTGTTGATCGGGAACAGGAGACAGTCACCCCGACCGGTGCAGCAGTGATTACGACACTTGCTAATGTTTTTGGTCAGATGCCGGAGATGAAAATCATAAGGATTGGGTATGGCAGCGGGAAAATACCAAGCACCTATCCTAGCCTTCTACGGATATTCCTTGGAACGCCTATCACGGTCAAACCGAAGAATGATAAAGCGAAAAAGAAAAAAAAGTAAGAAGGCACGCACGGTGCTCTCGTTTCGTACTGGTTTATTTTTTCTGAACAGCTAAATTTAAATCCTTAACTAGTGCCTTAATGTCGATGCCATGAACTGTCGCGATATCCTTTACCTTCTCGAAGGATGCGGCAAGACAGCCGATACAACCGACGTTATATTTCATGAACACCATCGCGGTTTCCGGGTATGTGTCTATGACTTCTTTAATCGTCATCTCTTCAGAAATCTTATCTTTACTCATGATTTCACCTATGTATATTGCCAGGGTATAAAGACCCTCCATATAAGAGTTATTGTGTACTATTCCTTGTAAATACAACCATACCTATCTTGAGTGGTATGCTGTTATACCATGAAGAGCAGATTCCCTATCAAGTACAATGATATACTAGGTATTAGCAAGGAGAGCAGCAAGATGCACTGCCTTCCAGGGGTTTTCGGAAAGAGACAGGTTTCTTCTATTCTTTGTAGCCCGCAGATGTATCGGGTTAGCCGTTCGATTCCGACGCCAAACCCTGCAGAGGGAGGTAAATCTTCTTTAGCCAATGCAAGATACTTACTAAACTGAGAGAGTTGGTAGCCTTTCTGAAGAATTCGTTTGGTTATTCGATCGTATCTGTATTCACGCTCTCCGCCTGACAATGCTTCTCCATATCCCTCTGGATAGAGAAGGTCCATATCACGAAGGTATCCTGAATGTGTGGGATCCTCTCGATCATAAAACTCTCTATTTGAAAGAGGAATGTCAATGATCCATATTGGTTCATCCTGTGTTTTTGAGATACTTGTTTCGAATTCACTCCCGTATCGTTCATACGCCTCAGTGTAGGTGATGTGTTTAAACGGTCTTTTTGGGATTGAAATGGTTCGACCTAGAAAGTTTAGTTCATGTATACAGCTTGTTTGTATTGCTTTGAGGGTGGAGACAAATAATGCTTCGAAGAGTCTCATGACGTCCTCACGTTTCGCGTTTTTTACCTCTAAGTCAAGTTGGGTGAATTCGAAAAGATGACATCCGGTTTCTTTTTTCTCTTTTGGTTCAAGTCTGATGTTTGGTGAAAAAATAAAAATTTTATCAAACGTCCGCAATGCAAGTTGTTTATGGAAAATCATGCTTTGGGTTAAACGATATTCTTTGCCATAGCAGTTGACGACCGCTGGTGTTATAGGATGGTTTAATGGGTCAGTGATTGACGACAATATCACTGGGGAAATCTCTATGAACTCCTTTTTTCTTAGCTCATCGCCTAGGATCTTGCGTATCTCGCTTTGTATCGTTAATACTGCTTTCTTTTTTTTAAAATGAGTTTTGTTCATTAAGTTTTAATAAACCCTTTCCAATCTATTTAAAAATAATGTTAAATTTTTAGTCATAAATACGAAAAAAAGTAAATTTTAAATATAAATTCCGACATAATGTCTATAATGATTGATAAAAAAGACGAATTGATTCTATCAGAATTAAAGAAAAACG
>MUGE01000278.1:0-2510 GCA_002900545.1 Thermoplasmata archaeon M11B2D
ATTAACGATATAATTTTTTCGTATAAATAGCAATGTTTGGACAATTGTTATTTTTTCGATTAAACCCGGGTAGAGTCTGACCAATGAATCGGAGAATTTTTTTGCTTGTGAAATGTCTGGTGCGGTAAACGTCACTATCCAGTCGTACTCGCCATGGACATAGGCGCTGCTTTCAATAGTGGCGTCGTATTCCCCGCCTCGTCCTATGAGTTGTCTTGATATGATTCGTTCCGCTGTTGCTTTTTCTAATTCTTTGGCGGTTCTTTTTATCATCAACATGAAATGTTGCAGTCCTATCTGTGTTTCATCAAACACGGTTGTATATCCCCAAATCATCTTTTTCTCTTCTAGTGCTTTTATAATTCTGCAGACTTTCTGCCGAGAGAACCTACAGTGTGCCGCTATCGTATCCATCTGCTGGTTTGAGTTTTTCCGCAGCTCCCTAAGGACTTTTCGTTCATCTTCTTTTTTCTGTTGGTTAGCGTATTTTGCCATACCCTGCTTACTCCCAAGCTTAGTTATGCTTATAACGATTCTTCACTTAAAAACATATCTTCAGAAACCAGGGGCGCATTGATAGGGGTTTTTTCATAATGGATGTTGTGATGCATAATCAAAATGTTAAAAATAAAACAACAATGCATCGTCCAACTATTACGGTTTCTTCTTGTTTCTCAGGATATATTCTTAAAGGGGAGCAGGATAATAACATAGTACATAGGGGGATATCGTCTCTGAATCAGAAAGGATTGACCGCTGGAGTGGTTCTTTTAGTACTTGGAGCAGGTGTTATTCCTCTAACTGCATACGAGGGGGCAACACCATATCATCTCGCGTCACAAGGGGACTGGTTGTATGTGGGTGGGTCTGGGCCAGGGAATTTTTCAGAGATTCAGCAGGCGATTGACAATGCAAGTGATGGAGATACCGTGTTTGTGTTTAGTGGAACATATGTCGGTCATCTCAACATCAATAAATCCATCACTCTTCTTGGTGAGGATAAAAATACAACGTTTATACTTGGATATGTTGCATTTACCATTTCATTTATTTCTGATTGGGTGACGATGGGCAGGTTCACCATTCAAAACAGTGGGCGTCTCGGTGAGGGGATTCGAATCGACTCCTCCCATAACATGTTTTTTGATACCATCATTGAATTCCCCTATGACAACATACGGATCGCTGGAGATCACAACACCATCACAGCAAACATCATTTCTTGCGACACGATCTATCTAGGGGGACAAGGCAATATCATCACTGGGAACTCTATCACGAATGCCGTCCATGGGATCTACCTTACAGATGCAGAGGACAATATCATTACCCATAACACGTTTCTTTCCTGTGGGTTATTTCTTTCCGATGACTCACCGTGCAATACTCTTGTGACAAACAACACGGTGAACGGCAAGCCTCTTATCTATCTCTCCAACACATCTGATAGGATAGTTTCTTCCGATGCAGGGCAAATAATTCTTGTCGAGTGCATCAACATCACCGTGCATAATCACGCACTCTTCAACACGACGGTCGGTATCCAGGTGTTACGGTCCTCAGCCTGTGTCGTCTCGGGGAACATCATCGGAGACAGCCTGTATGGTGTATGGCTGAACGGGTGGTACAACACCCTCTATGGGAACACCATCAGGGACAACGAGTACGGCATACTGCTCAAAGACTCTGTTGGCAATCGTCTGTACCATAACAATCTTCTCCACAACACCCTTAATGCATTTGACTCGCTGAGTAACACCTGGGATGACCCATCACGTCATGAAGGGAATTACTGGTCGGATTACACCGGAGGAGATACTGATGGTGATGGCATCGGGGACATGCCTTATGATATTCCTGGTGGGGGTAATCAAGACCGTTATCCGTTCATGGAACCGAATGGATGGATACACCCGCCATACCCACCACCCATTAACGGACCACATTATGGGAAAAGAAACACAGTGTACACGTTCTCACTTGATAGGGCTACTTGCCCGGAGGAGGACCACCTTTATTGTGTATGGGACTGGGGTGATGGGACACAGAGCGATTGGCTTGGTCCCTTTGAACCCGGGGATGTCATGAACGCGTCCTATGCGTGGAGCAACCAAGGATCCTATGTGATAACCGTGAAACTGAAGAACAGTACCGGTACGGAGGGGAACTGGTCAGAGCCGTTTCCTATGGATATCACGTCAAAGGTATTGCTTGGTGGAATCATACAGAGTGTCGTAAGCCAAAGCGGAGCATGCAGTATCTTTGAGATGTCTCGTGTATTGCTTATCAGCGGAAACCCCTTTGCTCTGAAGAGGTACTCTTCGGTGCAGCTCCTCATTGTTTTTGATGAATTCAAAGGGATGATGGCACCACGGTTTATCGCTGGAGTGATGTATGCATTGGTTCCAAACAAAGAATAAGGTTTTCTTTTGTCATGTGTGCGATGAGACATGCCCTTCCCTGTCTTTTACCAGGACGTAGAAACGCTAGTGAAACAATCGTATCTTTTT
>MUGE01000279.1:0-2507 GCA_002900545.1 Thermoplasmata archaeon M11B2D
CATCAGAGGAATCATTGATAAGCTCCCCTATCTTCTTGATCTTGGCGTGACGACCCTGTGGATGTCCCCGTTTTACCAGACCTCCGCGTACCATGGGTACCACATCACAGATTTCTACCAGGTCGATCCCCATTATGGAACTCTAGAAGACCTCAAAGAGCTCATACACCAAGCACATACCCATGACCTGCATATCATCGCAGACTTTGTCCCAAACCACTGCTCAACCAAGCATCCGTTTTTCCAGCAGGCACAACACGACAAAAACAGCCCCTACAACGACTGGTTCTATTTCACGGACTGGCCAGACCACTACCTCTGCTTCCTAAGCGTTCAAGAAATCCCTAAACTAAACCTAGACAACCCACCGACTCGCGAGCATATCATAAACGCCGCAACTTACTGGCTTAGCCTTGGGTTGGACGGGTTTCGCCTCGACCACGTGATCGGCCCCTCCCACAGGTTCTGGAGACGCTTTCACCATGAAATCAAAGACCAGTTCCCGCATGCAGCCCTCATCGGAGAAGCCTGGATGATGGGTATAAAAAAACAGAATCTCCGCACCATTCAAGTACGCCATAAACTCCTCAAATGGCTCTCCGGAGCATCATCAGATCGCTTGTTTCAGGAATACATCGGGGAACTGGACGGCGTCCTGGACTTCAAAGTCCAAGAGCTGATAAAAAACTATGTCACAGACCAAAAAACCTCTGAAAACAGACTACGCAGAAAATTAGAGCATCACTATGCATCCTTCCCAAAAAATTTTTTCTTACCAACGTTCCTGGACAATCACGATATGGATCGTTTCCTCTTCAGCTGTAATAACGACAAGGAAAAACTAAAAACCGCGGCAGCCATCCAATTTTCACTGCCTCAACCCGCAATCATCTACTACGGCACAGAGGTTGGCATGACACAAACAACATCGCAATGGGCGATCTCATCAAACGGGGACCTGCAAGCGCGTCAACCCATGAACTGGACAAATCAAGACAAGGAACTGTACGATTTTTACAAAACACTAATAAAAAAAAAGAGAAAAAAGTAGTTTTTCCTTCTCCAAAAAAAAGAAAAAGAAAAAACCACAATCAAACGATCCTTGACATATATCTCTACTTAGAATCTCTTTGGCCGATGCTTCTGATAACAATCCCGGCAGTAGACTGGTCTGTTACCATCTGGTTTGAACGGAACTTGGGTTTCCTTACCGCAATCTGCACATGTGACATCATGCATTTCACGAGGTGCGCCATAATCCCGACCACCACGATCGGATCTATCTTTTCTTTCCATTATTATATACTTCCTTTGTTTATATCTTCGGTTCTTTGTTTCCTTCGAACCGCTGGGGTGGAATATGGACATGAGGTATTTAACCTTATGGATAAAAATTGAATTGACGAGAAACAAAAGGTATTTATAACATCGAAGTGTTAAATATCCAACAGACAAAGGGGAGTTACATATGAAGAAAAAAGAATTCATCTTTATAGGAAGCATACTTACGATAATCCTCCTTGTTGCCGTCAGTACGTCAGCAGGGATACTACAAACGAAAAAAACCACAGAATCATCGCCTCAGATAATCACAATGATGTATCAGTTCTCGCCTCCAGAAGTAGGACAGAAGGACGAGTATGCAACCATACATGTACCAGAATCCACTGGATATCGAACCACTCCCGGCGAACCAATACTCCCACTTGTAATGACCACGGTTATGCTTCCGTTCGGCGCAACAATAACGGATTTCTCTTATACGGTATCAGGACTATCAGAAGTTTTTCTCAGACAGAAAATAAGACCTGCATCAGCACCAATTCCCTTCTACACCGGACAGCAACCCAGGCATCCATTGGAAAATAGCGAGATTTATTCAAAGGATCAGTTTTTCCCTGAGAGCTGGTATTCCTATCGACTCACAGGAGGTCTAAACAAGGAAAACATCCTTTCGACCTTTCTGACCGTCCAGCTTCACCCAGTGCGATACAACCCTACCCAGGACTGCATCCAATCAATCCAGTCCATCTCACTTACGATCACCTACCAGCCCCCAACAGACCCATTTCCTTCACCCACCGATTCCTATGATATGGTCATCATCTGCTATGATCCCTATGCATCGTTGCTCGAACCACTTATCACACATAAGAACAGCCATGGGATCAAAACAAAACTAGTCACACTTGAAAACATTTCTTCTGGCACCTATTTCACTCCTGAAGGTCGAGACAAACCAGAACAAATAAAATATTTCATAAAAAATGCAAAAGAAACCTGGAACATCACCTATGTGATGCTTGTCGGTAGCTTTAGACAACTGCCAGGGCGATACAGTAACCTTCAGACCGACACAGGAGGTCTCTATGAAGAACTGCATTTTGCGTGTGACCTGTACTTCGCAGACCTGTACACTGCAAATGGCAGTTTCTCCAGTTGGGATACAGACGATGACGACCTGTTTGCAGAATGGCCGTGGCCAGAGTGGCATCAACAAGAGGATA
>MUGE01000280.1:0-2505 GCA_002900545.1 Thermoplasmata archaeon M11B2D
ATTATATTAAGTTCTATTATAGCAATGGTGATAATAAATGAAGAGACGGATTGCAATAGGGAGTATTATGGCTGCTTTTTTGATAGCATTTATACCAGTTATGCAAGCGATTCAAATACAGAACGTAGAAAATAATCTGACAACATCGTACATGTCGTACGATACAATTACGACTATGGATGCCGGAGAACTCGTCGTTTTCATTGGTACTCTTACCCAGGACTACCCAGAAATGTATGAGAAATTCCAACACGATGTCGATGAGATGGAAAGCACATTGGTTTCAACATTACGTACCAAGAAATTCGATGATATCCGTATGAACAACAACCAGGAACCACAACCAAACAGCGACAATCAAACAATGCTTGAAAAAGTCTTTTGGAATATCTTCAAATACAGAGTATTTAGATTGTATCTCAGTACATCTCTGTTTGTTATTACCCAGTCGAAATTCACTCTTTGGCGAACGATGACCTGGGGCATACGACTTCTTCGATGGGTGAAAATTGGTATTCTCCTAGGAATCATCGATCCTGATCAACAAACTCCATATACACCCATAATAGTGTTTGAACAAGATAAGATAAACAGAACCTTAACAGTGCTTTCTGTTAACCCTAATTCTGTTCTATGGAATACCATTGCTGAAATAGGCGAAGGCAACTGCGACCCATTGCCCGATGGCGTTGTTACTGTGGGTGATATCTTGACCAATTGTACGGGGATTATTGTGCTAAACTATCTACCTACGAATGAAATTATTGGTGTTTTCGAGTTTGATTAATAGATGGATTACAAAAACACATTTGCCTACTGAACAAACAAGAAATCATGACCTTTTGTGATCCTTCATATCTAAAAATCGAATACTCAAGGGTCGACTAAAATGCAACTACGGCTACTTCAGTACGTTTTTGTCGTTGTAACAAAGATTTTTTACCTAGGGCTATAATACGGCCAACGAATGCCATTTCACCAAGATATTATTGAACTGATTCTTTTGAAAAAAATTCAATCAAAAGACGAACTGCATAAAGCCAAAGTGAAATTGTGTAAAAAGTACAACCTGCAAACGATACCACGGGACAGCGAGATTCTTGCAAAACTTCCTACAGATCGATTCGAGAACCAGGTACCATACTCCTTGTTACGGAAGAAATCGACCCGTACGCTTTCTGGTGTCTCCATCATTGCTGCCATGACCTCGCCGGAGATGTGCCCTCATGGAAAATGCGTACCTTGCCCGGGTGGTCCAGAGAGCAACACACCGCAAAGCTATACTGGACATGAGCCTGCTGCCATGCGTGCCTGCTGTAACAATTTCGATCCATATCTGCAGGTACGGAGCCGTATTGAGCAACTTCACGCAATTGGGCATGTGACTGATAAAGTTGACCTTATCATCATGGGTGGAACCTTTACAGCTCGTCTACCCGACTACCAACAGTGGTTTGTGAAACGATGTTATGATGCGTTGAATAATCAACGATCAAAAACATTAGAACAAGCAAAAAAGAAAAATGAGACAGCACCATCACGATGCATTGGTCTGACTGTTGAGACGCGCCCTGACTGGTTTCGGTTACAACATGCTGACCATGCATTATTCTTAGGTGCTACACGGGTTGAATTAGGTGTACAGACAATTTTTGATACAATACTGTTTGGGATCAAACGAGGTCATACGGTTTCTGATTCGATTGCAGCGACTCGCATCGCGAAAGATGCAGGGTTAAAAGTCTGCTATCATATGATGCCTGGTCTGCCAGGAAGCACGGAAAGAAGAGATTTGGAAGCATTCCATGAGATCTTCACAAATGAGGACTTCAAACCAGACATGATAAAGATTTATCCGACCCTTATTGTGAAAGGGACCACACTATATGACCTCTGGAAACAAGGAAACTATGAACCTCTCACAACAGATCAGGCGTCTCGCCTCATCGCCCGTATAAAACAGGAGGTTCCAGAGTGGGTACGTATTCAACGAATACAACGCGATATACCATCTCATCAAATTGTTACAGGGATTACAAAAAGCAATCTTCGGCAATATGTTGAAAAAGAGATGCAGGAACATACGACGTCTTGTCGGTGTATCCGCTGCCGAGAGATCGGACATGTTCCTGCTGAAAAAACAAAGACATTGACCGATGAATCTCTTTCTTGTGTGCATCGTCGGTATCGGGCGAACGGCGGTGAAGAGATTTTTATTTCTCTTGAGGATACAACGCAGGATATTATGATTGGATATATACGGTTGCGAGATGTTGCAAGCCCGCATCGTCCAGAACTTCAAAAAGAACCATGTATGATTATCAGAGAATTAAAAATACTTGGTCGTGAGGCTCCACTTGGTGAACGTAGCTCTGAAGCATTCCAACATAGAGGATATGGGAAGTATCTTTTGTACGAAGCAGAACGTATCTGTCTTGAACGGTATGAAAAAAAACATTTATTTGTGCTTAGCGGTGTCGGTGTAAAACCATACTACAGAAAATT
>MUGE01000281.1:0-2501 GCA_002900545.1 Thermoplasmata archaeon M11B2D
AATGTACTGACAAGCAAGGTTCGGAGGGTTAGCACCAGCGATACAGTATTGAGTGATGCCTAACGCAGAAGCGCCAAAGGTTGCGATTTTACCATTTGACCAAGTCTGATTCGCAATCCAGGCAAGCGTATCAGGTCCATCGGTGTGATCACTTCTAAACACCGTATCATTCCCCTCTGATGCAAACCGTCCTCGTGAATCCTGTGTCACAACAGGCCAGCCATTCCGCGCCCAAATCCGTGCTATAAGAGCAAGAGACTCTTTATTATACGGTGTCCGAATGAGAATGATCCCATGGGGCGATGGAGACGATTTGGGTAGATAGACATCGGTTGCCAACCTAACCCCATCACGCATTGAAACCATATACTCATCTTTCACAACACAGCCAGCAAATAGAAGCACAAGCAGAACAATGCAAAGAAGCCCTCCACCAATAATTTTTTTATTTTTCATACAAATCTCCCTCATCTTATTATATCATTATAAAGCAATACTATTTATTTTTATCTGTAGAAAAGATGTATTCTCCTTTAAAATACGATGTTTCTTTTTTTTAAGGATTTTTGTAAACCGTGCGACTCCGTCCCTCTTTTTCAGAGGATTTTTATGTTTTCGATACACATAAATCAAAAAGACGAAAACAACACAGATGGTTATTTCAGACTGCGCAGTTGCTTTTCCTGTTCCTTTTTAATTTTGGCAAGTGCTTTTTCCAAACTGGTTTCTTGTACGGTAGCAACCGGTGTAGGGATCTTTTGTTTTTGTCTTACCATGGGTTTTTTCGACGGTACAGGACTTTGTTTCTTTTGTTTTTCTTTCTGTTTCTTTTTTGGTTTGCCTATTGCCTTTATCGGTTGAACTATCTTTTTAGAAAGAGCCGGAAGAATCTTTTTCCGAGGTTCTTTCTGTGGTTTCTTTCTACCTACTTTTTTTTCGTTTTTATACCAGAGCAACGCGGATGTATAGTCATCCTGCATCATGAGCCGTTCTTGTTCATAGGCCTCTCTGCTGGTTCGTTTCAGCTCCCGGAGGTGTCGCTGCTCCTCTGGGATCTTCCAGGGTTTCTCCGGTTGTACCATGGTTTTGCCGCCAACAAGTTTCCGCCACCATCGGATCAACAGAAGCAGAACAATGAAAAAGAAAACCATCAGCGCAAGCGTATATACGCTGTTTTCTTCAGAAAGATAAATCCCTTGTGTTTCGATAAAGATACGCTGCGAGGCGATGATGCTACCTGGTTCTTCAGCGGAGTACGTCTCAAGGATAAGAGAATGAAGCGTGCCTGTGTCAAGAATATGTGCAGGGACCGCCACACCGACCAACGCCTGTCCTTGTTCCCCTGGTTGAAGCGTGATGGTGGTATTGTCTGTTAGAAGCAATGGATAGCCGTTTTCAGCTCGGATCTTAAAGTTGAAGGTGTCGTTGTAGTTACCTTGATTCTGGATTAACACGGGGATGGCGGTAATCTGATTTGGGGAGAGTTTTGATGGGGGTAACGCCTGGATTTTTGCTGCGTGGAAAGGTTTAACGGTGACTAGGACGTCAACCGTGTACACATCTGTTAATATTTTTCCACTAAGTGAACCAAAACCTCCTAACGCACCAAGGAACCAGAACAGTGGAGCAGTAGGTGCACCAAGATACCATTCATCTCCCCCAGGCCAATATGATTTATTTTCTGGCCACCATAGATTTTTCATCACCCATGTGTCGTAAACAGTGATGCGAATGATGGTATCCTGAATAGGCTCATCAGCCATTGGCGGCGATGTCAATGAAAGTGTGACATTGGTGACTAGGATTCTTGTTTGCTTTATCGACAGGGTTGGTGGGTTAAAATTGATAAACCAGACGCCACCGGGGTTTCCACTAAGAACCTCGGCTTCGAAGTGTAAAAAACGATCAGCAAAGAAGAACCAATCCTTCACAGGTGTAAAGTTACCTGTTTCTAGGTCATAGTTCCCCACCTCGAAAATTACTTTCTCATTGACCCCTATCGTGATATTTGAAGGACTTGCTTTAAACCCCTCATCAAAAGAAATCTGTGGTATTGTCTTCCCATAAGCCCACCCAAGATAGTTTACAAAAGGATACGGCCTCATGTCTTTAAATTTTGGTATATCAAATATCTTCGCTTCTACAACCACAGCCTGCTGGAGTATGAGTGGACAGAGAATGAACATAATAAAAATGAACCTTACATATTTCTGGTATTGTATCGGCTGTCCCCCCTACAAATCAGGTCATGCATTGCAATCATCTATACTCATTTAAATGTTTGGAAAAAATAAAAATAAGAGATCAGGAAAAAATCAGTGACATGGTTTTAATAATACACTTTTTGTTTTGCTGATCGACACGATATTGTCGGTCTAGAGAGAAGAGTGGCAGAATACCAAGAAGTATATTCATGAGGGGAAATATGAAGAAAATATGTTTTCTGCCAAACTCCCTTTCCTTTTTTTAGTTTTATATTCCTCCTCTCTGAGACCCAATTG